>CAYNHJ010000028.1:0-7499 GCA_964397125.1 uncultured Candidatus Peribacteria bacterium | reverse complement strand
GCAACTTTTGCTGGAATATTCAACTTATCATATCATTTAAAATCAATAATTCTATATAATCTTTTGTGACCACCTCATCTGAATCTTACTGTTATTCTTCATTGATTATTTCTACCAGCTTTTGATTTTATAAACTTCACTAAACTTTTTTCAGGCTCAAATTTAGTTAATTCCTCAAAAGTATATCATGTCATAAATCTTCTTGATGGAGTATACGGTTTATAAGTTTTAATAGGCATTTTGATTAACTATTAATTTTAATAAAACTTTTACTCTATTCAAGACAAATCTAATCTTTTACCTGGTTTTAAAGTAATAATAGCTTTTTTAAATGGTTTTCTAACTAATCACCTCATTAGCCTATATTTAGGTGGGACCCTCATAGTATTTACCTTAAGAATATCACTTTCATCTATATTAAAAATCATAGCTATAGCTTTTTTTATATCATTTTTATTAGCATTTCTAGCAACTATGAAAGTATATTTAACAATTTCTCTCTCTTCTTCTTTAGTAACAACCCTTCCCTTTTCATCTCTTTTTTTATTACCATTTTCATCTATAACAGGCACCTTTACTTTTATTTTCTCTATTCTTTCTCATCAGATTCATGCTTTTTCAGTACTATAAGGAGCTAATATAATATCAGTTGGATCAAAAACTTTTAAAAGTTTATCTTCTTTTACTTTCTTAGCTCTTCTTTTCAATTTTAACTTATACATCAAACCCATTATAAAATTAAGTTATTATATAAACCTATTTGAGAAATATTTCTTCTAATTTTTTAATAGCTTCTTCAAAAAAAAGAATCTTTTTATGAGTTAACAAATCATATGGATTAATATAGTCTACTATTAAATACTTAACTGTTGGGATATTTCTAAAAGACTTTATAACAACTTCATCTTTTCTTGGAATAACAACCAATGTTTTCTCAGAATATAAATTTAAATTTTTTAACACATTTACAGCGTTTTTAGTTTTAATTTCATTGTAAGGAAAACTTTCTAAACCTATTATTTCATTATCCTTTGCTTTCAAAGTAAGAGCTCAAAATAATGCTTTTCTTCTTTGTTTTTTTGGCATATCTTTTGAAAAATTTCTTTCATTTCTAGGACCAAAAGCTACCCCTCATTTTCTTCTTATAGGAGATCATGCATCTCATACTCTTGCATTACCAGTTCATTTTTGTCTATATAATTTTCTTCCTGAATAAGCTACCTCTCCTCTGGTTTTTGTATGTGCGATAGGATGTCTAGCATTAGCTAATTGCATTACTACAAATTCATGAATAAGATCTTCATTTATATTTTCATCATTAAAAATTTTTTCTGACAAATCTATAGTTTTTACCTTTTCTCCCTTAACATTAAAAATATCTAATTTATAAGACATTATTACATTATTTAAACTAATAAAACTATCTTACCTCTATCTTTACAAAACTATTATACGATCCAGGAACACTTCATTTAACTACTAATAATTCTTCATTATCTAATTTAATTTTATCAACAATTTTTACATTTTTTAAAGTTACCCTTACACTACCCATATGTCCAGGTAAAGGATGTCATTTATTAACTCTTCTAGGCTTTCTATTACCTATTCAACCTGGATGTCTATGAAATTGAGAACCATGAGTAGCAGGACCTCCTGAAAAACCAAATCTTTTAATAACTCATTGAAAACCTTTACCTTTAGATCTTCAAATAAGAGTAACTACATCTACATCTCCTAATACATCTAAAGTAAGTATCTGTCAAACTTTAAACTGCTGTAATAAATCTTCAGGTAATTTAAATTCTGTCATATATTTATATTTAACCTTTATTCATTTTTCTTTATTCAATTCTTTCTTTTCAGCACCAACTACAATTGCATTATATCAATCCTTTTCTTCTACTTTATGTCTCACTACTTCTTGAGGAACCACTTTCAATAAAGTAACAGGAACTAATTCATCATTTATCCAAAATTGAGTCATTTCTTGCTTTCTTAAAATAAGTCATCCTTTTGTTATTTTCATAGACATTTGAAAACAAAGTTATTAAGCTAAATTTATATATAATGAAACTATCCTATCAGAAAACCTTAGCCTCTACAGAAACACCTACAGGAATAGACATATTTTGCAAAATTTCTATTGTCTTAGGTCACAATTCAATCACATCTATCAATCTAGAATAAGTAATTCTTTCAAATTGTTCTCTTGAATCTTTATAAACAAAATGTGATCTTAATACAGTATATATTTTCTTTTTTTTAGGTAAAGGAATTGGTCATTTAATTTTAGCACCAGATTTTATTAATTGAGCTACAATTTTTTTTACTGTTGATTCTAATGTTCTTAAATCATAACTTTTTAATTTTATTCTCATTTTAGGTTTTATCTCCTTTTGCATCAACTAGAAATTATTAAACTAAAAATACTTATTAAGACAAGAAAAGGCATAGAGGCAGAAGCCTCTATACCTAATTTTATTTAATATTTTTATTAACTACTCTATTATCTCAGTTACTACTCCTGCACCAACAGTTCTACCACCTTCTCTAATAGCAAATCTTAAACCTTTTTCTAAAGCCACAGGATAAATTAATTCTACTTCCATTTGAGCATTATCACCAGGCATTACCATTTCTACACCTTCTGGCAGCTTAATAGTACCAGTTACATCAGTAGTTCTAAAATAAAATTGAGGTCTATATCCTGTCATAAATGGAGTATGTCTACCTCCTTCTTCTTTCTTTAATACATACACCTCTGCTTTAAACTTTTTGTGAGGAGTAATAGTTCCAGGAGCAGCTAATACTTGTCATCTTTCAACTTCATCTTTAGTAATACCTCTTAGAAGAATTCATACATTCATTCCAGCTTCAGCTTCTTCAAATGGTTTATGGAACATTTCAATACCAGTTACAACAGTTTTCTTAATTTCATCAGAAAGACCTACAATTTCTACTTCATCATTTAACTTTACTTTACCTCTTTCTATTCTACCAGTAACTACAGTACCTCTACCTTTAATAGAGAAAACATCTTCTATAGGCATCAAAAATGGTTTATCTACATCTCTTTGAGGCAATGGAATATAATCATCTAAAGCAGCTATCAAATCCCATATAGGTTTAGCCCATTTTTCATCAGTAGGATTCTCCAATGCTTTCAAAGCTGATCATTTAATTACTGGAACTTCATCTCCAGGATAACCATATTGAGAAAGAAGATCTCTCACTTCTTCTTCAACTAATTCTACCATTTCTTCATCGTCCACCATATCAATTTTATTTAAGAAAACTACAATTGCTGGAACATTTACTTGTTTAGCTAATAATATATGCTCTCTTGTTTGTGGCATTGGTCCATCTGGAGCAGAAACCACAAGAATAGCACCATCCATCTGTGCAGCTCATACAATCATGTTTTTAATATAGTCTGCGTGTCCGGGACAATCTACATGAGCATAATGATACTTTTCAGATTCATATTCAACGTGTGCTGTATTAATAGTAATACCTCTTTCTTTTTCTTCTGGAGCCTTATCAATATCTTCGTACCTCAACGGTTTAGCTAATCCTTTAGTAGCCAATACTTGTAAAATAGCTGAAGTTAAAGTTGTTTTACCGTGATCTACATGTCCAATAGTACCTACATTTTTATGTGGTTTTTGTAAAGCAGCCATTAGTCTAATATATTTAATAAAATAAAATTTATCCTTTTTATAACTTTATAACTACTTTATGGTGGGCGGGGGCGGGATCGAACCGCCGACCTCACCCTTATCAGAGGTGCGCTCTAACCAGCTGAGCTACCCGCCCATCTCGGGGACGCGGGGCTCGAACCCGCGACCTCGTGCTCCCAAGGCACGCGCTCTAGCCATCTGAGCTAGTCCCCGATAAAAATGCCAGGGGGCGGGATCGAACCGCCGACACAAGGCTTTTCAGGCCTCTGCTCTACCACTGAGCTACCCTGGCTTCAATATGGGCCCGGAGGGAATCGAACCCTCGACCACCGGCTTAAAAGGCCGTTGCTCTACCGACTGAGCTACGGGCCCTTCTACAGTATGTTATCAATAATAAAAATTTAATTCTTATTTTCAAGAGTTTTTAAAACTGCCCCGGAGGGGCAGTTATATCTAACATCAACAATTATAGTAAACCCTCCTTTTGTAACTTTTTATAACATCTAGAACAAACTTTTATCGTTTCATATATACCTGGTAATACTTCAATCTTTTTTGTTAATATATTTGGTTTAAACCATCTTTTAGATGCTTTATTTGAAAAAGATCTTTTATTTCAACTATGAGGCTCTTTACCACATATTTGACATCTTTTAGCCATTTTAACTAAGTTTAATCTATTAAAATCTATTAAGCTGCATTTTCTTGTGTTGAAGATTCGTTAGTAGTCTCTTCACCTTCTCATTCTTCAAATTCTACAACAGTTACTACTGTATCTTCTGGATGATCCTTTATAGTTACTTTTTCATCTAATTTAATATCACCAACATGAATAACATCAGCAGGAGTCTTTATTTGAGATATATCAATTTTTATCTCATGTGGCAAATCTTGTGGATAAGCTTCTACTAAAATAGTATCTTTTACCAATTCTATTCTTCCCAGATTATTCTTTTCAACTGGTGATTCACCAATCAATACCACAGGAATTTCAGCTTCTACTTTTTCATCAGCCTTAACAGCTAGAAAATCAACATGTATAACTTCATCTGTCACAGGATGAATATCTATATCATGAATTAACACCATCTGATTTATTCAATCTCATTCTAACATTATAGGAGTTGATTCTCATGCCTCTTTATATATTTTCAAAAAATCTATTTTTTTAAATTGGACAGGAATATTTTCTTCAATATGTTTACCATAAATTATTCCAGGAATTATTCATTCTTTTCTCAATCTTTTCACTTTCTTACCAAAAACATTTCTTTTAACAACTTCTAATTTCATTTTAAATTTATATTTTATATATTAAAACTTATTTCTTTTCATAAATTACTTTATTTCTATCTTTATCAGACAAAATACTTTTTAATTTCATAGCTTTTCTTCCCACTTTTTCTCTGATATAATACAATCTATTTCTTCTTATTTTATACTGATCTATCAAAATAATTTTCTTAAAATTTGGAAAAGATAAAGGATAAGTCTTCTCTATAATATTCCCTGCTACTTCTCATCTAACTGTAAAAGTTCATGTTGGATGATTAGGATTTTTAACTCTAATCACTAATCATCTAAATTTCCATATTCTTTCATTATTTTTTTCTTTTACAATCTCATGAATCTCTATATATTGCCCCGGTCTTACATTTAACACATTATATCATTTTAATTGCCAAATTTTTTTTAATCTTTCAATATTCATTATTATCTATTTTAAAACTATAAAATTATTTCATTTTTTGCCTTTTCATAACTTCAGCTTTCCATTTTCTTTGTTGCTCAATCATCTTTCTTACACCCATAATTACAACCTTTTCTACTCTATACAATGCTTTCCGTAATTTCTGTTTAGCATTTGTCCTCAATCTAGCCATTATAATCAATCAATTATAAAATATAAATCCAATATACTAATACATAATTATCTATAACTCCATATACAGATTTTCTAAACCTTTCTTTGCTAAATACTCTTTTAGCATTTCTGATGTAATACCATATTTTTCAAATCTTGCTTTAACTTTTGTCAAAGTTTTTTCAACCCATTTTTCATATCAAATTTTATCCTTCTTCTTCATAACAGTTATATACCATTCCATTGCTTTTTTATATTTTTTATAAGATTTAGGTTTTTTTCTATTAAGATTATAAAAAAGTCTTTTCTTTTTTACTCTTATACCATTACCCATTTATCAACAAAATTAACATTTAAATTATTTAACATATTTAGCAAGATATGCAAACGCTTTGTTAGCTTCTGCCATCTTATGAACTTCTTCTTTCTTCTTAACAGCAGCTCATTGATTAGAATAAGCAGCTAACACTTCTTCTGCTAATTTTTTATACATTGGTTTTCATTTTTTAGATCTTGCTGCCTCTATTATCCATTTTGAAGCATAAAAAAATCTTTTCTTTGGAGGCACTTCCACAGGTATCTGATAAACTGCTCATCATATTCTTTTGGATACTACCTTAACTTGAGGTGATGCATTTTCTATTGCTTGTTCCCAAACTACAACAGGATTAATATGTCCAGCTTTTTTAATCTCTTCTAACATATTATAAAATATCTTTCTCGCAAGATTTTTCTTTCAATCTTTCATTAAATAATTAATAAATTTCTCAATCCTCTCATTAGTTGTAGGTAAACTAAACATAGGAGGTTTTTTATATTTTTTTGCCATATTTACAAATTCTTCTAATTTAAATAAAATTTATATTTTAGACGGATCAGCCCTATTTTTTAGGTTTTTTAGTACCATATTTAGACCTAGATTGTTTTCTTCACTCTACTGGCGCTGCATCATATACTCACCTTACAATATGATATTTAACTCAAGGCAAATCCTTTACTCTTCATCCTCTAACTAAAACTACACTGTGCTCCTGCAAATTATGTTTTTCCCCTGGTATATAAGCTAATACCTCATGCCCATTAGAAAGTCTAACTTTAGCTATTTTTCTCTGCGCAGAATTAGGTTTTTTAGGTGACATAACAGTAACTTTTAAACAAACACCTCTTTTGAAAGGAGCTGGCTCTGGAACAATTTTATTTTTTAAAGTATTAATTCTGTATTGTAAAGCTGGCGCTTTAGATTTCCACTTTTTTTTCTTTCTACCTTTTCTAATAAGTTGATTTATTGTTGGCATTAAAAACTTTTTAACAAATTAAAAATTCGAGGATAACTCCTCTTACAAAATTTTTCATTAATAATAAAAAAATAACTCTATTTTTCAAGTAGTTTTCATATTAAAAATTTAAAATCATTTTTCAAGACTATTTATAGCTTTTTTGATATCTTTTAAAGAATATCATCTTCTCATAAGAATTTGTAAAATAGTAAATCAATCTTTTCATTTTTTCTTTAATTTTTGAATTTCAGATTTTATTTTTTCTTGAATTCAAATACTAATTTCTTCTCTTTTTTCTTTAATAACTTCATCAATTATTTCCTTAGAGACACCTTTTTTTAACAAATTTTGAACTACAACTACCTGTGGTTTTCACTTTTTAATAAGCTCTGATTCTATATACATCTGAGCAAACTTTCTATCATCAAGTCGTCATTGTCTTTTTAAATAATCTATTGCTTTTTCAACTTCTTCCTCAGAATAATGCTTCTCTAAAAGTCTCACTCTTAATTCTTTTTCTGTCTTTGGATAACGGTAAATATACTTTAATGCATAATCTATAGCTGGTGTTTTTTTTGATTTTGACATAATTTGTATAATATAAAATATAAATTTTAAACTACACAAACTCCAACCTATCCACAACCTTAATTTTAAAATCCTTTTCTATCTTGT
>CAYNHJ010000027.1:0-8534 GCA_964397125.1 uncultured Candidatus Peribacteria bacterium | reverse complement strand
CATCTGTTATTGTTTGAGTATTTCTAATTCAAGCAAGTTGGTATTTAATAGCTTTACTTATAGATTTTTCTACTATTTTGACTGTGTCAATATGAAATTTAGCTTCTAAGGTTATGTATGAAGATAAAAAAATAAATTCTAATGGTGTTTTAATTCCTGTAATTTTATGGGATAAAACTAAACTTGATACTTTAAAATTATGATCATGATTAACTGTTTGATATGTTTGAAAAGATAAGACAATATATTTGCCTTGTACTTTTGAAAATGGTATTTTTTCTTGAAAACTTTTTAACAAAACTGTTGATAGTTTTAATGATTTTTTGAAAAAAATTGGTGACAAAAAAAAAGCAGCATCAGATAAATGTTATGTTTCTTATGCTTGAAAAATAAAAATCGTTGCAACTTCTGATTGTAAAGATATGTTTAGTTGTGTTAAAAAAGCTAAACAGTTTCCAGCTGATAATAAATTAGTTAGTTACAGTGATTTAGTAAATGAAAAGTGACTGTTTGCTTGACCTCTATCTTATTTATTTTTACAGATATTGAATTTTGGTTGAATATCTAATGAGAATATAGCTGATTGAAATCAAAAAATACAGTATTTGATTCCTATTTTGATATGAAAAGCAGTAGTTATTTTTATGCTACTTTTTCCTCTTTTTGTTTTTACTTTAATAATGATTTTTAGAGTAGTTATTTTATGGTTTGTTATAATTTTTTCACCTTTTATATTTTTGTTTCAAGTTCTATCAATTAAGTTCTGAAAGTTTGCTGAAAAGTTTAGTTTAAATAGTATTTTAACTTTGATATTTATGCCAGTAATTGTAAATTTAGCTTTATGATTTGGTATTTTAATTTTGCAATTAGTAAATAATAATTTCCTGTTGAAAGATAGTTTTTCTGTTTCTTCAGAAGAAAATAAAGTAGAATATAAAATTGGAAAAGATCTTTTAACTTTTTCTATTAAATCTGATTTTAGTTTGTCTTATTTTCAGGATTTATTCTGATGGTTTTTTATGAATATATTTGGAATTATTATCTTGTGGTCTTTAGTATTTGCAGCTATGAAAACAAGCAAATTTACAGAAAGTTTTGTAGAGAAGATGAGAGTTTTTGGACAATCTCTTGCAATGACTGTCCCTGTTGTTCCTTTACCTGGATGAAAGTGAATACAATTCTTTTCTCCTAGAGAGTTAGAAAAATTGGAAGAGCGTGCTAGATGACTTTCTTCAGAAATTATATCCTGACAATATGATAAATCAAAATTTGCTGAGATTATAAGGTGAGAAAATAAAGATAATAAAAGAAAAAAATAGATAAATTAACTTTTAATTTTTATTTGTTGCTGTTTTCTATACCTATTAGCAAAACTGTGAGCTTCATCTCTAGCTTTTGTAAGGATTTGATATTCTTCTGGTTCTAAAATAGATATAGGTATTTGAGATATATTTAAATTTTTGTCTATTTTGAAAATTTTTTCTTCTTCTCATTTTATTTTTCATTTTCTATGTCTTGCTTGTCATTTTCATATACTTATAAAGTCTATTTTTTTTATTATTTCTTTCATTTTTGGAAATTGATCTAGAAGTTTAATAACAATATTTAATTGTCATTTTCCTCAGTCAATAATAAATAAATCTGGGAGGTTAAGTTGATCTATGTCAATATTTTCTTCAGATAGTTTGAATCTACGTATCAAAACTTCTTCTAAAGCTTTATAATCGTCTCATTTTATAGAGGAGTCTATTTTGTATTTTCTATATCATTTTTTATATTTTAATCATCATATGAAAGAAACTAATCCTCAAGATGTCCGCTCTCAACTTAAATGAGAAATATCTAATGCTTCTATTTTATAAGGAAAATTTTTAAGTCATAATTTAATTTGTATGGATTTTAAAATGTCATTTAATATGTTTTCTTTTTCAAAAGAGGAGGATATTATGATAGTTTCTATTTGATTTTGTAAAAATTCTTTTAACACCGGTGTTAAATTTTCTAAACTATCGGTTGTTCAATATATTTCGTTTTTTCAACACCGGTGTTGAAATGAAAAATTGTTAAATTCATTTTCTATTTGTTTTTTTATATAATCTTGTCGAGGGATGTCTTTTTCTACTTTTTCTTTAAATTTTAATATGTCTATAAGTTTTCAATTATAAAAGTATGTTATTACAACTAAGATAAAGTCATTTATTTTTTTAGCAAGATAAAAATATCAACTTATATTTTCATCTAATACTACTGTTTGTTTTTCTACAAATTTTTGGATATTAAAGTAAATGTCTCTTAGTCTTGCTGCTCGTTCAAAGTTTTGTTTTTCGATTGCTTTATTTATTTCATTTAATATTAAATTTTCGATAGGTTTAGTATTTCATTTAAAAAAACTTATTAATAAATCTGTTATGGTTTTATATTCGTCTGCAGATAAGTTTTTCGAACACCATCCTTTACATAGTCAGAAAATATAGTCTGAGCATATTTTTCATTTTTTGAATTGGGTGTCAGAACAAGTTCTAAATTTTAAAATTAGTCTTAAAGTTTGTAGAAGTTTTTTTAATTCTTTTTTCCACGGTTTAGGACCTATATATATTCCTGGTTTGTCTTTGTATCTTGTAAATTCTATTTTAGGAAAGTTTTTACATAAGTTACAATTTTCAGATCGTCATATTCTTATATAAACATATCAAGTGTCTCATTTTAATAAACTATTAAAAGGTGGTTGATATTTTTTTATTAAATTATTTTCTAAAAGTAAAGCTTCTTCCTCTGTTTTTGTAATAATAAAATCAATGTCATTAGCACGGTTTATCATTTCTTCTTTTCGTAGTCAAATATTTTTTTGAAAATATTGTAATACTCTTTTTTTTAGATTTTTAGCTTTTCATATATATAGAACTTTTCCTCATTTAGATTTAAAAATATATACTCCAGGTGATTCAGGTAACGATTTTATTTTTTCTATTGTCATTTTTGATCATATTTAATTGTAACGTTAAATCTATTCATAGGTTTTCATAATAATACTAATATATGGGTATGTAAAGCTGGCAGACCATTTAGAAATAACATAGATATTCATGCAAGAATTGATCAAAGGAGTATATAATTTATTATACTCAGGATATAAGAAGGTTTTTCTTTTATTTGTTTCCATGGAATAAAAAAAGATGTAATTATGAACAAGGAAAAAAAGATGATAATTCATAAAAAGGCAAAAGTTTTTATTATAAGTGATTGGATTGGGAGTAATAGGAGAAAAATTCATCAAAAAAATAGAATAAATTGAGAACTAGCCCATAGGACTGATGCTTCTAAGAGCCGAAATATTTCATATAAAGTTCTTAGAAAAGGTGTTTTTTTTATTCTATAGCTTAGAATAATATAAGGTCGATCTAGTACTCAGTGTGACCATCTTTTTATTTGATTGTATTGTAGTTTTATACTTTCTAAAAGATTTTTTCCTATTACAGGTTCTAGTCGTATTCATGAATATATAGGTTGAACTTTAAATTTTCAATTGAATGTAAAAAAAGTTCTATAATATTGATGTCAATCTTCTGTAATAGTTTCTGAGGAGTATCGATTGGTTTGAAGTAGTGACCGTAAAGATTGACTTTGAACAGCTTGGGTTCTTACTCAAATAGATTTGATACTGTTTCATAAAATATAAAAAGTTGTAGCTATTGCTATTATTTTACTAAAAAATGGGGCATCAAAAAATTTATTGAATAATAATAACATCGGTTGGAATATTGTTTTATCTTTTAGATCATCTGGTGTAGTTAAATAATGAAAAGTTAAACTATCAAAAAAATCAGGTGAGAAAACAGATTCTGAATCTGCTACTGTTACTAAAATTTGTTGAGGTTCAAGTCATTTTTCTAAAATTTTTTTGTAAGTAGTTTTTCAGGCCCAGTTGACATTTGAACCTTTTCAAGGGATTTCATTTGGTAAATTTGCTGGATGAAGAGTAGTGTTGATGTAAAAAAAAGTATTTTGGTATTTTTCTAGAAATTTTGATTTAATATTTTTTTCAAAATTATTTTTATCTCTTTCTTCTCCTGCTAGAGTGATAATTATTTGTTTATTTGGCCAATTACTATTTTTAATTGATTCAATGTTTTTTTCAATTAATGTCCAACTATCTTTGTAAGTAGGAATTATTATTCGATGATATATTTTGTTTTTTTCATATAATTTATTTTTAATTTTTTTTAGTAAAATTTTTTCATTAATACTTTTTGGATTTTTGTTTCGTATATTTTGCCAGTTAATTTTTTGAAAAAATTTGTATTTAAACAGTCCTTGTAATAGCAAGATAATAAATTCTATTCATCTTATTATCCACCGAATATAAAATGTTAGAATAAAAATAACAACTATCAAAGTAAAGTTTAGTTTTTTTGAAGATAAATAGATTCATATAAAAAGAAATAATAATAATACTACAGATATAAATGGAGGTATTCTACTAGTTATTTTGTAAGCAAGAGGAAAAGATTTTTTAATTTCAGAAATTTCTATTGGTCATATATTTTTCATAGTAGGAATATTAACTTTAGAATAATATAGTAAAATCACTAGCTGCTGTTGATTTAACAACTGGTTTTTCAATATGAATAATTACTTTATAATCGCCAACTTTTCAGATTCATTTTATATGAAAGAAGCGGTCAGAGATAGTTGATATTCAGTCAAAAATTAATTTATATTCTAAAAAAGGGAAAATTTTATTATTGTTGTCTTTCATGAGATTAACTATTGAAAATTTTAGATGAAGTTTTGATCAATTTTGAAAGATAGATTTAAAGTTTTGTCAGCTAAAAGGAGAATCTGAAGGAATTATATTATGGTAGTCAGGTTTGTTTTTATCTTGAACAGGATTTTTATCTCATCCTATTGATGAACAGTCAGAGTTATTCCCAAAACAAATATTTGGAGATGTTCAGTTAGTAGGTTTATTTATTATGCTTTCTCTAATAGCAGTATCTCAATCTTCTACTTGAGAACTATCATAATTAACATCAATAGTTGGCAAAATTGTAAATTCATTTCAATTACTGTCTATTCAAAATAATGACCGATTTACAATTATATCATCATTTATTCAATCTCAGTCTAAATCTATACTTTTTGCTAGTTTAGCATTTGGATTGTTGTCTTCGTTTCCATCTAATATATCAGATATTTTAGGAGGAAGTCTTAATATAACTTTTATAGCATTAGGTTTTATATTTTCTATATCAGCATTTTTATATCATGAATATATTTTATATAGATTTGAAGAATTATTTTCTCGACTTTTGTCAATAAATAACAAAAATTCTTCAGATAGGTTATAATCAAGTTTATTATATCAGCTACTTGATCATCAATATTGATTTCATGTTCGCCGTAAGTCATAGTCTATATTTCAGTTTCAAGGTTGAGGTAGTGTATTTCAATTTACTCTTGAGTGTATTTGCCATAATATTCAATTATTTCATTTAGAAAGTAGTCAAAAATTCGATATTTTTCAATCAGAAGATGGTCAAATATCAGTACTTCATATCCATCATCAACTTCCTCCAAATCAGGCAACATGATATCTTAATACTAATTCTGCTCTTTCAATAGAAGATATTGCACCGTAGTAGGCAATATTGTAGTGTTGGATGTTTCATAAATTTTCCATAAAAGGTTTGAAAATACTATATACATTGTAAGTTAAAGCTACTCATATTAAAAGTAAGATAAAGACTATTAATATAAGCATTATATTTTAACTTAAATTGTCTAAAAGTCGTTTAATAATTTGTTGTAAGTTTTTTTCTTCTAGTTTTATAGGACATTTTTGAAGTAGCTCTACTATATCTTTTTTATTATATCATAGATTTGATAAAGTTTTGGTTATTTGGTTAAATAATTTTTCATCTATATTTATTTTTTCTAAGTCAATTTTATCAAAGTTTTCTTTAAGTTCAACAATTATTCTTTTTGAAGTTTTAGGTCCTATTCAAGGTAATTTTGTAAAAAATTTAATGTCATTATTTTCAAGAGCTTGTTTAAGATTATCTCAAGGTATGGTTGATATATTGTAAGCAGTTTTAGGTCCTATTCCAGGTATTTTAATTAATTTTTCAAATAATTTTTTTTGTTCAATAGTGTCAAAACAGAAATTTATATAAGTGTGTAAATTTTGTTCAAAGTATGGATAAATAAAAAAATTTCATTGGTTTTTATTTCATTGATAGAAGATTTCTAATCAAATTCAAAGGTTTTTATTTATTAAAAAAGTTTTTTCTCAATATTTTTTAATTTTTCAGGAAAAATAATTGAACATAATTGTATATTCTCTTGACAAAATAAATAAAAAAGTTATAAATTTTTTACAAACTTAAGTTGAAAGGAGGTGGAAAATGGAATGGTTAAAAGAATTTCTGATCGCAATGTTCTGGGGGGTGAATCTTTTAATAGGTATCAAATTACTGATAGCTTCTTTTTATGAGAAAAAGGTTGAGTATTTCATTTTTGGAATTGTTTGGTTTTCAATTTCTATAGTAGTACTCTTTGATGTGAAAATGTCGATATTGATGTGGCTTATTTCTATTTTTGCTTTTTTTATTTATGATTATAAAAGAGTTGGCAAACTTTTTAACTAAGGCAGGTTATATACCTGCCTTTTTTATAAATCTTTGTTTTTTAAAATCAAGTTTTACTTGAAAATGAAATAATTTTGTTATAAAATAATAGCACTTTTATATTTTAATTGTATATTTAACATGGCTTGTAAAAAGAAAACTATACAACTTACAGATGAAATTATAGAAAAAGTAAAAAAATTTTTTGAAGAACATCCAGAAAAAAGTTGGAGAGCTTGACAAATTGCAGAAGAACTAGGTTTAGAAAAAGAATTAGTATCAGCTGCTATTAAAAAATTAAAAGAAGAAGGAGTAATTACTTGAAGATGTGCTTATAAAATTGCAGGATAACATAAAGTTAGTGTAACGATTAAACTCCCGGAAAAATAACCTCCGGGAGTTTTTGTTTTTTTATAGAAAAAGTTTCTTTAAATCTATATTTTCATCATATCAAGAAAGGTATTGTTTTAAATATGGTTTCTTTTTAATCAAATTTTCTAAGCTTTTTAATAAAATTTCATAATCACCAGATTTTGGGTATACATAAGTTATAGGATCTAAAAGTCAGGTAGGTCTAATTATTTGTTCAACTATTAATTGAGAGATTTTTAATTCATATTCTGCGGGAGTAGCGGATACAAAAAGAGTTTTACAATTCTTTTTTATTTTTTTTTCTACTTCCTCTCGTTTTATTTTTTCATATTCTTTTAAGTTTGATTCATCAATTTCATTTTTAGCTTCTTCTATTGTTTTTCGTCATAATATTACTTCTAATTCTTCAAATTTTAAAGGTCTATGATGTATAGCAGAAGGTAGTCTAAATCAATATTCTATTAGATTTAATTTTCTGCTTCTGTCTCCTTGAGGCATTGCTCTGAGTTGGGGTATAGTCATATGAGATTCATCTATTATTAACAGAAAATCATCAGGAAAATAGTCAAATAGTGTATTGGGTGGTTCTCAGTTAAGTCTTCATTCAAAATAAGGAGAGTAATTTTCTATTCCATTTACATATCCTGTTTCTTGAATCATTCTAATATCATACAATGTTCTTTTCTTTAGTCTTTCAGCCTCTAAATTTTTTCATTGTTTTTTAAGTTGTTTTATACGTTCTTCTAAATCATGCTTTATTAATTTAATTATATTTTCAAGTTGATCCATTTCTTGTAAAAATTGTGTAGCAGGCCATATTGTTACTTTTTTTAAAGTTCATAGGTCTTTCCAGGATATACTATCTTTTAATTGTATAATAGCTAATTCATCTTCATCGAATATAAGTCTGTACACCACGTTGTCTATAGATGAAAATATATCTAATATTTCTCATCTAAAATCAAACATTCAAGGTTCAATTTTTCATTGAACAGGTTTATATTGCATATATAAAAGTTTTTTTTTAATTTCAGAAAAATCATATTCTTTTCAAACTTCAAATGTAAGAGTATATTTTTCAAAAGTTTCTTTACTTCCTAGTCCATATAGAGCTGATACAGAGCTAACAACTATAACATCTTTACGAGAAAGGAGTGAAGATAATGTAGAAAGTCTATACATTTCGATTTCTTTGTTTATAGTAGAATCTTTTTCTATATACATATCTCTTTCTGGAATATAGGCTTCTGGTTGATAGTAGTCAAAATAAGATACAAAATAATGTACAGCATTTTCAGGAAAGAAATATTTAAATTCTGTGGCAAGTTGTGCAGCTAATGTTTTATTGTGTGATAATACTAAAGTAGGTTTTTGTAATTTCGCAATTACATTAGCCATAGTAAAAGTTTTTCAGGTTCATGTTGCTCAAAGTAAGGTTATTTGTTTGTAATTTTTATTTTGGAATCATTCTACAATTTGTTTAATAGCTTTTGGTTGATCTCATGCTGGTTTATATGATGATTTTAGTTTAAACAT
>CAYNHJ010000026.1:0-8668 GCA_964397125.1 uncultured Candidatus Peribacteria bacterium | reverse complement strand
TAAAAATTTTGCTAAACATGAGGAAATTTGACAAAATTTAGAAAGTGATTAAAATAGAAGATAACAAGGATTGGTCAGAAGATTTGTTCGGAAGATTGTCAGAAGATATTAAACAAGGAATTGTCGGAAGATGGAGGCAGAAGATTGTCGGAAGTAACAAGAAAACTGTCCATTTTCTAACAATTCCTTGTACTCATCTTCTGATAATCTTCTGACAAATCCTTGTTATATGTTAAACTTGTATAACATTTAATATTTTAAAAATAAAAATAAAAATGGTAGATAATCAATTATTAAGAAATATAGAGGATTGATATATTGGTTTTGAAAGAGATGATGATTGGTGTTATGAAGAAAATGTTAAAGTAACTGTAAAAGCAAATAAGATTAAAGAAATAAAATATTTTTCTCCTAAACAATTTAGAAAAGAACTTAAAGATTTTTTGAAACAGCTAAAAGATAAAAAGCTTTTGGATGAAGTTGAATTAAAGAAAATAGGAAAAGAATATTATTTAGTGGCTGGTTGAAAGAAAATAGCAAAGATTGAAAATATTGATAAAGACCATTTAAAAGAAATTGAGCAAGAAATTGAGAAAATAAAAGAAGAAATAAAACAAGAATTACAAATTCTTAAAACTCATGTAGAGAGTAACAATGAAGCTGTTAAATTGACTTGATGGGATAGAAAATTTTATGAATTGGAAAAGTTAAAAAAAACTAATAAAGAGTTGTATTATAAAGCATTGGCGGAGTTGATAATTGGTATTACAAACGAAAAGCAGTTAAATAGAATAAAAAAATTACCAAAACAAGATATTAGACAAGCTTTTAAAACTTTTAGATATAATTCTAAATTTTTTGAGAAATTTTTAGATGTTTTTTATAATCCAAAAGCTGAAGCAAAATGTCAAAATTTAGATTCACATAGATGTAGAGTAAAGGTTATTTATTTTTATAGTTTAGCAAAAGTTTATCATTTATCTTCAAAACAGATAAATTTGATTGAACAGCTTTTTGAAGACAGTTTTTCAAAGCAGGAAGTAAATAAGTTTTTAGATGAATTATATCAAATAGCTCAGGATTATAAAAATTATTATAAAGACCTTTTAAATGAAGATGTGGCTTCTAGAATAATCTGAGAAAAATGAGTTATTGGTTATTTAAAAACGGTAATGAATAGATTTGAATATTGAAATCAAACTGCTAAAGATATAGTTAGTTTTTTAGCAGAAGTGGCTCCAGTAATAATGGGTGTTTATTTGCTTTTTAAAGTAATAACTAAACATAGATGGTTATGATTAGCATTTTTAGTAGAAGAGTTGTTAGGTCAGGCTACTACTGGAACATCTTTGGGAGAAGTTTTTGTTAAATTTTGGTACTGATGATTGGAAAGAGAAATGGAAAAGTTTAGATCTAAAGATTCTGTAAAAGTTACAAAACAGTCTATAGATTTAATAAAAAAATCAGAACAGTATAGAAATGTATTGACTTCGTCAACTTTTGTAGATTTTTATTTATGAGATGTAAAATTGAAGGACTTAGTTAAATATGTAGATATTAAAAATTGAAAGTTTGTATTTAAAGATTTTAATGAGTTTTTGGATAGTTTGTCGAAAGATGATCCTCGCAGGGAAATTTTAATAAAGTTTAAACAAAGATATTGAGTTGATAAAATAGATGAACTTTTAGATAGTGGTTTAAAAAATATATGAATAACACCAGAAAATTTTTCTCAATTGGTTAAACAAGAGTGAGATAAGTCTATTAATGATTTTCTAAATGTTACAATACAAAAGTTGAGAGATTCTCAAGGTGTATTAGATAATGAGGTAAATAAATCAGTTGGTATACATCAAATTTCATCTGAAAATTTAGATGATAAAAATGAAAATCAAGACGGCCACCAAAGTTGAGAGGATAGAATAAAAAAACAAGAAAAATTGAGGAAAAAATCTGAACATAAAGATAGATTAAAATCTTCTTCTGAAAAATGATTAATAGAAAGATGATTTGATAAAATATTTTTAGTAGATGAGAAATTTGATTATTTTGAAAAGCTTTTAGGGGATTGATATGGAGAGTTGTATTTTATTGTGAGAGCAATTCAATATTGATATTTGGATCCAAATAAAGTG
Organism: uncultured Candidatus Peribacteria bacterium; assembly: GCA_964397125.1. Lineage (GTDB taxonomy): Bacteria > Patescibacteriota > Gracilibacteria > Absconditabacterales > Absconditicoccaceae > JAMOTU01. The sequence continues at coordinate 6,533 of CAYNHJ010000026.1, read as the reverse complement.
AAAGATCGACAGAGTATTGAATCAGAATGATTGTTAGCGAAAATGTTAAATAAAATAGATGAATGGTTGGTGATTAAACCTATAAATGCTATGGATAAAACAAATTCTGTGGTGAGAAATAATTTGGGTAATTTTTATAAGTTTTTATCAAAAAAATTAAATAAAAAGTTGATAGTTTTTATAGATAAAGACTTAGAGGTTTTGTGAAAATATTTACAACATCTTAACAAGCAGGTTGAAAATTTAGGTAATGTAAAACAAAAATTAGAAGAACAAAAACAGCTTCTTCAGCAAATGAAACAGGTTATCAATCAAAATGATAGTCAAAAATTTAAACAGTTGCTGGAAAAATATATTCAGAATTTTGATAATACTTTTATAAGTAGATTTTTTAAACATTATAAACAGAAAAAACTTGTTTGAAAATGAGATAGTTTTACAGAAGTTGTAAAGAAATTTGAAGATTATAATTTAAAATTGATTAAATGAGATATTTTTGAAGTTAAATGACAAAATAATGAACTTTATAAGTTAAAATTTGAAGGGATAGAAAAAGGAGAATTAAAATTTATTTTAATAGGTGCTAATTGAAATGTTATATGAGATTTAAAATCTGATAAATTTGAAGATATTTGATTACAGTTAAAGAGGATTTTAAGACAAAAAAATGTAGATATTAAAGAAATAACTTATTTGGAAAATGAGATAGTTGAAAATTTTAGATTTAATAAGATGGCAGAATATATTAGCAAATCTAGTAAGAAAATAGAAGAAAAAATAGATAGATTAGAAGAGACAAATAAGATCGAAGAATTACAAAATAAAGCTAAAGATATTTTGAAAAAATATGATGAAGAAGTTAAAAAGTTATTAAAAATACATAAATGAAAAATACCGGATAGTGAAAAAGAGGCAATAATTGCTAGATTAAATCAAGAAATGGGAAAGATAAATGATGAAATAGTTAAATTGAATCTATCAATATTGAAAAAATTACAACTTAAATCACTTGATGAGATTAAAAAGTTGGCTGAAAAGGATAAAATTGTGGATATATTAGTTAAACTTAATAGTTGAGCAGAAAATTTTGAACAAAAATTAGCTAAAAGTAGAACATTTAAAGGAGTTATGTGATTTGGCTTGATTATGCTTTTGTGGCATTGATGATGAGCATTAATTTCATCAGATGAGAAGTTAAAAATGTGAATAGATTTAGGTGTAGGTTTTATTCCATTTGTGGGAAATGCATGGGATTGATATTGGGCTGTTAAATGAATAGATCCTGTTAGTTGAGAAGAAATGCCAACAGGTGAGAGAATTTTAAGATGATTATTTGCTATTCCATTTGTTTGAAATATAGCTAAGTTTGTTTGAAAATGATATAAATTATATAAAATTTCTAGAAGTTGAGAAAAGGTTTGAAAATTTATTGAAAATGTAGATAAAAGTTCTAAATGGATAGAGAAAGTAGAAGAGATTAGTAAAACTTATGATAAATTTTTAAGATTTTGAACATATTGATTTTTATGAGTTGAGGCAGTAGCAAGTGCATTTGATCTTGGTGCGTTTGTTGGTAAAACTATGGGTTTTGGTGTAGACAGTCAAATGTTTCACAAAATAGAATAATTTTTAATTGATTTATTTTATAAATTAGTATTAGATGGCAGAAAAAATAAATCAAACAGAGGTTTTAGATAAATTTGTAGATTATGTGAAATTTTTAGAAAAGAAAGAAAATTTATCTGAAGACGATAGACAGAAATTGATTGTTTGATTAAAAGTTTTAGAAGATGTTTTGGATTGAGAAGAAAAGTTAGTTTTACAAAATTTAATACAACAACTTGAAAATAAAAATAATTTATCAATTGAACAATTTAGAAAGATAGATACGATTGTTTCTGATTTTAAAAAAAGAAATATTGAGCTAAATAGAGCCGAACTTTTAAAATTGAAAGAAGTAGTAGAAAATACAAGATGATTTAAAAAAGATTTGATAAGGTTAAGACAAAATATTAGTTTAACTTCAGAAAAGCTAGAAAGATTGCAAGATTTAAAGACAAAATTGATAGATTATATTAAAAAATATCATAATTTTCAAAAAAAATATCCTATCTGGTCTAAAGTTGTATTGAAATTTTTACCTCCTTCTGTTTTATGATTGTTTCTTAGCAGACAAGAAAGTAATGATGAATATATAACATGATTTTGAAAAGTAATTTGAGAAATTAAAAAATTTTTTGAAAATATAGTTATTTTTATTTATTCTTTATTTTTTGATTTGTTTGCTCCTAAGGAAGTGAAACAGTGGCTAACTCAAGTAAGACAATATTTTAATAATTTGTCTCAAGAAGATATTTCTTTGTTAAAAGATTTGTTACAAAAAGATGAAAGATATACTGATATTTTAAAGTATTTCAATAAAGAAGATTGATGATTAGAAACAGACAATTTATTTTTTAAAGAAAATATAGAACAATATAAAGAAGTTTTAATTAATACTTTAATGAAAAAGTTGACTTTTTTATTAAATATCACTTCAAAGGAAGATAAAAATAAATTAAAAGATTGATTAGAGCAGCGATGGCAATATATTAAACAAAGGGGTAAACCACTAAAACAGGATTTTTTAGAAAAACTTTCAGAATGAAAGTTGGATGAATTAAGTATAAGTGATATTTTTGAAGGTATATGATTGGGAGTTGTTAGTGTATATAAATTGACTACTATTTTGTGTAAAAAATGATTGATAACGCCTTGACAAATTATTATAAAAACAAGTAAGAGTGTGGTAGAATGAAGCTATCAAATAGTATTAGAATCTATAAGTTTTTTTCCTAAAGTGTTTTGATATGTTTTATTTAATTGATGATCGTTGAAAGATTTATATGATTTTGTTGATTTAAATAAATTATCTGAAGAAGAGAAGACTTTATTTTTAGTAGGTATATATAGATTTTTAATTTCAGATATATGAGATATTTTGTCTCATATCGGGGCTGCTCCTTTTTATTTGTTAAGTAGTGCTGCTAGTATAGGTGAAGATGTTACTAAATTTAAATTGTTTACAGAATCTTTGAGATTTAATCAGATTGAGAAACAGTTGAAAGTTTTATCTGAAATTGAAAATAAGTTATTAGGATTACCTTTACAACAATGATGAATATATAAACATATCTTAACTGCATTACTGGAATATAAAAAATGAATAGCTGTTTCATGGGCTTATCATAATGCAAAGGATTATAGTCAATTTAAAAAATTGTTAGAAAATATTGGATATAGCACAGACAGAGATATTGTTCATAATATTTTTGAAGAAATAAAGAAATCAAAATTAGAAAATAGTTTTAAATGAGATGAAGTTAGACATATTGTAGGTAAATATATAGATAAACTTTCAGCTGGAATAAAAAGGATTGATGATGATTTTTGAAGGTGATTTAAAGAGTTAATTTATCAAAAGTTATGACCTTATTTTTGAAAAACTAATTTGTTTAAATTTTCTATTTCTACCTTGGCAGATAGTTTAAGATTTAATGCTGATATAATAGAAGCTTGAGAAATTTCTAAATTTTGGCAAAAACGAAAATCTAAGTTTAAATTTTCATATGAGACTACTAATTTGACTGATATAAGAGATGTTGTTCATTTTCAAGGGAATTTAAATGATTTGAAAGATTTTTTCAAAGATTTAAAAATTATAGCAAAAGAATCACCGCAGTTAGCAAGATATATTTTTAGAACTATGCCGATATGGATTGTTTCAAGTGATATTATAGATGCTTTTAAAAAATGAGAAGGAGTTGAAGAAATAGTTAAAGTATTAACTATGTTTATACCTTTTGTAGGACCTGTAGTATTTTTAGGAGAAGATATTATTAAAACAAATGGTGAGATATCGTTGACCAAAGCAGGAGTTGCTGGTGTATGGATAAGTTTAGATGCTTGGTATTTTTTGAGAAATGTTCGTAAATTTGATGATATTTTAAGATATTCATTTCAACCAATAGAGGATATTGTTAAATGAGTTTCTACTGGAGTATTATATTGATATAGAATAATTTGAGGAAGAATTGTTTCAATGAATAGTTCTTTATGAAAAGTTTGACCTGAAGTACAGAAATTTATTGAATTTTTTAAAAGATGAAGAGTGAAGAAGGCGTTTAGATATGCAGTAGCAATACTTTTGATGTTTTTAACAGCAAAAGAGTGAATAGAATTGTTTGGCAAATATGTAGTTTGAAAAGAAGCAAAATTATTACAAGATTTGGCAAGATTATCTAAACAAGGGGAAAGAGCAGTTAATGAGTATATATTTAAAAATTGGAATTCTTTTTCAAAAGAGGAAAGAGAAAGTTTAATATTGGCGTATATTTCTTATTATATGAATTTGACTCCTGAAGAAATATGAGAATTTATTGATGATGTTAAAATAAAAATTGATGAAAAATCTGGTAAGCAAATTGTTAATATAGTTTTTACAGATACTTGAAGAAATTCTGAATATTTGAAAAGAAAGTTTATGAAAAATACTTTTCGTTTAAAATATTTAGCAGATAAATTAAATTTGGTTATAAAAGATAATTTATTGATATAATGTCAAGTTTAGAAGATGAAAAATAGATATAATTTTTGACAAAATTTTGATTAAGAATATAATTGTTGATGAAGATAAAGTATTTAACATTTAAAATAAAAATTAAGAATGTTCGAGAAAAAAATAAAAGCAGATTGGCATTATACAAAAGAAGAAATTGAATTTTTAAGAAAAAATGCTAAATCTATAACACAAGAACAGCTCAATCAATTAAAAACTTTTATTAACAAAGATATAAAACTAGCAAATGAAATTTACCTTTCAAGGGATTTTGAAAAAAAATTGTTAGAAGATTTATCTTTAATTTTAAAAGAGAAAAGGCCTGATATATTTAAAGAGTTATTAAAGAATTGATTAATAACTAAAGAGTGAAAATTAAAGAAACCACGAAGTGGACCCAAATGAGTGAAATTTATACAAATTATGTTAAATAATTTGGGTTATAAGTGATTAAATGGAAAATTTCTTAAAATTGATGGTGTATTTTGACAAAATACTTTTTGGGCATTATTACAGTATCAATTAAATAGTGATGTTTATAAGAACATATCATTAAACGATGTTATAAGTTACCTTTCTCAAAAGGTTCACTTTGATGTAAAATCTTTAGGAAGTGTATCAGAATGGTCTAAAAAATGAAAACCTGATGCAATTGCTAACTGAAGGACTATCTATGCTATGCTGCAAGATTTGATTAGAGGAGATTCTTGAGTTACTCAATGAAATTCTCTAGAAAAGCCAGAGGAAAGACAACAATCTGAAGGGACAGAGGAAAACGAAAAACAGGTGATATTTCAACAAATAGGTTATGTAAAGAATTGAAGATATTATATTTTAGGTCCTGATGGTGAATCTAAGATATTGACATTTGAGCAATTATCACCTGAGATTAGAGAAAAGTTGAAAGAGTATAAATTGCAACTTACAAAAGTTGATATGATGTTAATTTTGTTAGATGCTTATGTGAGAAAGTATCCTGATAAAAAAGAGGAAACAGAAAAGATTAAAAGTCAACTTAAGATGATAAAAATAGGACCGGATTTTGATAAAGATTTTAGTAAGTTTCTCGAGAATAATGAAGAATTTTTTGAACAACACACTTGGTATTGAGCACAAATTTTTGATTGGTGGAAGTTAAAACATTATTTTAAATATGGAAAAGATCCGGAAGATATTAAAATAGTAGTTTATAATTTGGTAAGAGATAAATTTTGAGAATATAATTTAGTATCTCAAAAAATTGTTGAAGAAAATTTTGATCAAACTTGAGGTGATAAAATAATAAAGAAACTGACTGAAGATTTATCAAGAGCAATATTTTCTGATATAGATGATCCTAATTCACAAATTAATAAAAAATTGAGAGAAATTGTTTGACATAAATATTTTGAAGAATTTATAGAACAATTAGAAGATTTACCAGCTAAATATTATGAATATTATCAAGACAATAGAGATAAAATTAAACAGCAAGCTGAAAAGTTAAATTTAGATTTAAAACAATATGAGAAATTAATTAAGGAAGCTTTTTTTAAGAGTTCAGTTAAGTATTTGATTTTCAAATATTGGTTAAAGAACAAGGTATGAATGTACTGAAAAATCGAAAATACTGAATGATTAAAAAATTTAAAAGAATTAGAGTTATTCGCTGATATAGAAGGTTTATGATGGTATAATCCTTCTGATAGAAATGTAGATATTTTTTGAGTATTGTTTGAAACAGCAATTATAGAAGCAGGTGCTATGTTTGCTGCTGCAGTTGGTGCTGAAATAGTTGCTTGAGGTTTGCAATATGTTGTTGCTGCTAGATGGGCTGAAAGATGATTAGAATTTGTGGGAGATATTAATAAGTTGAGTAAAATGGAAAGATTGTTTAATATTGTTGAAATAGGATGAACTGCATATAATGTTTCAAAAAGATCTGCATTGTTATATA
>CAYNHJ010000025.1:3158-8962 GCA_964397125.1 uncultured Candidatus Peribacteria bacterium | reverse complement strand
ATTGGCGATAATCATAAAAGCATTATTATGATAATTATTTTATTAAACATTTAATTAAACACCGGTGTCCCTCGGACACCGGTGTTTGTTTTATAAAATTAAACTTTTAAATATCTAATTCTTTAACATTTTTTGCATGAGTTAGAATAAAATGTTTTCTGCTAGAGACGTCTTCTCACATTAACGTTCTGAAAAGTTTGTCTGCTTCTTCTGCATCTTGGATGGTTACTTTTATTAGCTTTCTATTTTCAGGATTCATAGTAGTTTCTCGTAGCTGTTGAGGATTCATTTCTCACAAACCTTTGTATCTTTGAACTTCTACTTTTTCAGGATCAAATCAATATTTTTTTATCGCTTCTTGTAGATCTTCTGGAGGATATATATAAACAGATTTTTTACCTTGAGTTAATTTGTAAAGAGGAGGGACAGCAATATATAGATGTCAGTTTTCTATTAAAGGTCTCATATATCTAAAGAAAAAAGTTAGGAGAAGGGTCCTAATATGAGCACCGTCTACATCAGCATCTGTCATTATTATAATTTTATCATATCTTAGTTTATTTTCGTCATATGAATCTTTGATACCAGCTCAAATAGCCATTATTAAAGATTTTATTTCATTGTTTGATAATATTTTTTGTAGTCATGCTTGTTCAGTATTTAGTATTTTACCTTTTAGAGGAAGTATAGCTTGAAATGAGCTATCACGTCATTGTTTTGCAGATCAACCTGCACTGTTTCACTCAACTATAAAAAGTTCAGTTCATTGTCTTTTTTTGATAGAGCAGTCTGCAAGTTTTCAAGGAAGAACTCATCATATCATAGCAGATTTTCTTAATACAGTTTCTTTTGCTAGTTTTGCTGCAATTCTAGCTTTAGCACTTATTTTAACTTTTTCTATTATTTTCTTGAAACTTTCTTCATCTTTTTGGAAGTATTTTTTTAAATAGTTGTAAACAATGTTTTCAACTTCTTTTTTAACATAGCTGTTTCATAATCTTCATTTTGTTTGTCATTCAAATTGTGGTTCAGGGATTTTCACGCTTATAATTGCATAAAGTCATTCAGTTATATCTGATATTTGAAAATTTCATAATTTTTTATCAATTAGTCATTTAGATTGAGCTAATTCATTTATTACTTTTAAAAGAGCATTTTTAAATCATGTTACATGAGTTCAGCCATCTGGTGTATGTATATTGTTTACAAAAGATAATATGTTATCATTATTTGATTCTACAAATTGAAATGTGCATTCTAAAAGTAAATCTTTACCTTCATCTTCAATTAAAAATTGAGGAGAAATTGTTTTTTGATTATTTATAATTCTTTTTAACCAGATTTTAATTCCTCATTCAAAATAAAATCTTTCTCTTTTTCCTGTATTTTCGTCAACTAAAGTGAATGTTACTCAAGGAGTTAGATAAGCAGAATGTTTTAATCTGGTTAAAATGGTATTATAATTAAATTTGGTAGTTTCAAAGATAGTAGGATCGGGTTTAAATTTAACAATAGTTCAAGTTCTAGTAGTTTCTCATACAATTTTAACAGGAGTGATAGTTTTTCCTCTTTTATATTCTTGATGGTAAATTTTTCAATTTCTGTGTACTTCTACAATTAAATGTTCAGATAGAGCATTAACTACTGATGCTCACACTCAATGAAGTCAACCTGATATTTTATAAACAGATTTGTCAAATTTTCCTCCAGCATGAAGAACAGTAAAAACAGTTTCAAGAGCGGATTTTCATGTTTTAGGATGTATATCTGTAGGTATTCATCTTCCATCATCATATACAGAAACATATCAATCTTTATGTATGATTACTGTAATATTTTTACAATATCACGCTAAAGCTTCGTCTACTGCATTGTCTATTATTTCATAAACCATATGATGTAATCATCTTATATCAGTTGATCATATATACATTCACGGTCTTTGTCTGACTGGCTCTAATCATTCTAATACTTTTATTTGAGAAGCATCATAATTTGTATTGTTGGTTTTAGTCATTAACTGAGTATAGTAAAATGGTAAATGTGATAAATATTACAGAAGATGATTAGGGATAACAGAAGATAGAGAAATTTTTCTATGATCTTTTTTACACTTTCATAATTTCTTCTTTTTTAGAAGAACAGATTTTATCAACTTTTTCGTTAAATTCTTTTACAATTTTGTCTATTTCTTGATCTAAGTTTTTCTTTTCATCTTCTGAAATTTGCTTTTCTTCGAATAGTTGTTTGACTTTATTTCTTCGTTCATGTCTTATATTTCTAATAGCAATTTTTGTTTCTTCTCACATTTTATCTACTATTTTGGTAAGTTCTTTTCTTCTTTCTTCAGTTAGAGGAGGTATTTTAATTAACAAATAATCACCTTGATTTAAAGGATTAAATCAAAGATTTGCATCTCTTATAGATTTTTCAATTGCAGAAATTGTAGATTTATCCCAAGGTTCTATTTTTAGGGTTTGACTGTCTAAAATAGATATGTTTGCAAGTTGGTTAAGTTTTTGAGTTATTCAATATTGAGGAACGAATACATCTACTCATTCCACTAGTCAAGTAGAAGCTCTTCCAATTTGTAAATGTTTAAGTTCTTCTTCTAGATGATGGATAGGAGATTCTAATTCTTTACTAAATTTTTTTAAATCTAACATTATCATTTTTTGTAAAAATGTAAAGATTATTTTATCAGTGTTTATTGATGAAATTTTAGCAAATATTAGAGTAAATCTAATATAACAATTTTATTAAAAAAAACAACTAAAAATTTGCAAAATTTTTGATTTTGATTAAAATAAAAATCGTCTGATAAAGAAAATAAAAAATTAAAAAGTCTATTTGAAAATTTATTTTATAAATTTAACTTTAACTAAAATGAGGCAAAAATTGTTAATTTTGTTGGTTATTTTAGCGGGATTTATTAATTTAAACTTTATTTTTGCTCAACAGGATCAACAAAATAGTCAATCTACAACACAACAGTCTACTAATGAGACAAATAATCAAACAGATGAAAACAATGAGGATGATTTAGATGAGTTAGACGATTTGGATAATTTAGATAATTTGGATGATTTGGATGAAGGCGATAGTTGAAAGGAAGACACTAAAGATGAAGATGCTGAGTTAACTAGTTGGGGATATAAAGATTCAGATCAAGTTATGGTAAAGGAAGTGGGACCAGATTATGTAGTTTTGGAAGCACCTGTAGTAAAAGCAAGTGATAAAGTAATAAAACAGTATAGAGTTTATTATTCTACAAAATCTTTAGCTGAAAATTTAGATGCAACTCAAGTAGATTCTAAAACTTTTACTTTTGATAATATTACAGAAGATAAAATAAGTTTAAAAGTAGATGGTCTAAATCCAGATACTACTTACTATGCAGTAGTTGTGCCTGTAAATTCTGATGATGTAGAAGGAGAACCTTCAAAGGAAATAAGTTTTACAACTCAAAAGAAAGAAGTTGAAAAGAAGGAACATCCAGCTCCAGAAGTTAGTATTGAAAATGTTAGTTATAGTATAAGTTGAGATAAGTTAACAATCAAGTGGTCTCCTGTTAAAGGTGCTGAAAAGATTGAAATTTATTCAAAGTCAATAAATGATCCAGACTACAAGAAAGTTTGAGAAGTGAAAGCAAGCTCTACAAGTTATACTACTCAGGTAACTAAACCAGGAGAATATCAAATTAAATTAACTCCAGTAGATTCAGAAGGAGTACCAGTAGGAAAAGATTATATACTTACCGTTAAAATAAATAAAGTTCAAAAGAAGGAAATTAAAAAAGCTCCAAAAGTATGACCTGAAACAACAGTATTGTTTGTAATGCTAATTTTAGCTTCTTTAGGTTATTTAATTGTAAGGTATAGAAAAATATAAAAATTTAGTTTGAAAAATAAGAAATAATTTTTAAAATAGCCCCGAAAGGGGCTTTTATTTTTATAATTTTATTTTAAAGAATGAAAAGATTTATAATTTTAATTTCTTTTTTATTTTTAAGTGGTATAAATTTGTTATTTGCTAATTTGCAAGAATGTAATTTGAAACATTTATGATTGTCAGATTATAGTAGTTTATTTTTTTGATTAAAAGAAGCACCTAAATCTGATGAAGATCTTTGAAGATATATTTGATTTTGATGGAGAAAGTTTACTGGAGATATAAAAGTGAAGGTGTTTAAGTTTTTATTTTGAACAGGTTGTTATAGTATTTATAAAGATGCTGAAATTATATGTGCTAATTTTGAGAATATAATTAATAATTCAAAAAATATTGGTGAATTGGTAAATAGATTGCAATTTTTATATACTCACTTAGATAAAAATACTGAAGGAAGAAAGTTGATTTATAGTTTATATAAAGATATTTTAAATTATTCTGGTAGTAGTCAAAATTTTCAAAAAATTATACAAAATTTTTACAATAATTTATTGAAAATCAGACAATATTATCAATATCGTAGTATAAAAATTACTGATGATGCTATTTATATACCTTATACTTATTTAATTCCTTTGAATATCAGTTACAACCGGAGTCTTCAGAATCTTTCTAGTTATTATACTGATATTTGATATGTATGGTTAGTTATGTGGATGATAATTGTTTTGTGATTTTTGTATTCTGTTTTTACAAAAAATAGACTGCTTTTTTCATTTACAATAGCTAGTATTTGAGGATATATATTATGGTGGTTGGTATGAAGTTGAATATTATGGTATGGTATTTGATTAATTATTTGGACTATTTTGTCTTTTGTTTTAACTTTGTATTTTTTTATTTACGATTCTAAAGGAATAATTCGTATAATTTACATTTGAACTGTATGAGTAATTATTGTTTTCTTTTTTTGACAATTATTTTTAAATTTTATTAGAATTTCTTCTCAAGGTTGACAATGACCTTTTGCTTGGTATAAAAATAATTTTTGAAAGATTACTAAGGTAGATAATTATTTAACTGTTTATCAAGATTTTAAATTTCCTTATAAACGAAAGGATGTTTTTGATCTTCAATTTCCTCATTATAATAAATTTATAAAAGCTGCTAATAGTAGATCTAATTGAGAAAATATTTTTTTGGCTTGAACATATGCTAGATATTTTATTAAAGATCAAAAATGATTAGTTTATGATCAAATGTTAGTAAGTTTGTGGAAACGAATGTCAGATTGGAATACTTGTAAAACTTATTTAAGATTGGCTAAAGCAAAATGATTTAAATATATTGCTATTGATCCGAATATATGAACTGTTACTGATTTTGAAAATAAATGAAATAAAACTTTATTTGATAGATTCTATTGAAATATAAATTTAGATACATGGAAATTGGATCAGCGGGGAGTTTTAACTTTTTTGTGAAAGATGTTTGAAGATTGATATGTTAAATATTTCTATTCAAATAATTTAGCTGCTAAATATTGATTTGTATTGACTGATGAGGAAATAAAAAGTATTCTAAAAAAAGTTAATCCCAATATTTCTAATTTAACTAAAGATGATATTGCTATTTTAAGAGGAAGTTTGGTGGCTATTCGTTATCCATGGGTGGCAGAATATGTTACTAAAAAATTTTTTAACTGATCTTCTACAGGTTTATCTAATTTTTTGATACAGATAGTTTTATATAGAATAAAAAATTTGGATTTTGTTTCTGATATAGTAGACTATTATGGAAAAAACAATAATGTTGATATTAATAAAGTCAAAAGTTTAGTAGCTTTATACATAAAAGGTGATAGATTAAATTTTACAAAAGGTATTCGTTATTTAAATAATGATGAAAAATTA
>CAYNHJ010000025.1:0-3058 GCA_964397125.1 uncultured Candidatus Peribacteria bacterium | reverse complement strand
CATCACAAATATTTGTTTTAGAACTTAAATAAATCTTGAATTTGATTTTTAAACTATTATATTAATACACAGTTGCCGGGTTTTTTCTTTTTATTTAAAAAGTAAACTTTATGTAAAATGGCTAAACAGTTAAAAGAAGAATTTGTAATACATATGCCTGCTGGAAAAGCAACACCTGCACCTCCTATAGGTCCTATGCTTTGACAAAAGGGTATAAATATTGGTCAATTTGTTAAAGAATTCAATGATAAGACAAGAGAATTAATGCAAAAATTTGGAGGTATGGATATAAAAGTTCCTGTTAAAGTAAAAGTATATAAAGATAGGTCTTATGAAATGGAGATATTGCCTCCTATTACATCACATTTGATTTTATGGAAAGTAAAGGCTAAGAAAGGTTCTGGTGAACCTAATAAGAAAAAAATAGGTAAATTAACTAGAAAAGATTTAGAAGAGATTGCAGAAATCAAAAAACCTGTAATGAATACAAACGATATAGAAGCAATTATAAGACAAATAGCTTGAACTGCTAGAAACATGGGAGTGGAAGTTGAATTATAAATTTAAAATTAAAGCGGTAGGGTTAGTCGTTTGTACCACAGCTATATTTTGCTGTGGGAGAGACCCGGCAACACCGCATTTACTTTATTAATTTTTTTAAAATGGCTAAAAAGCATTGAAAAAAATATAGGGAAGTTGCAAAGTTAGTTGATAAATCTAAAAAGTATTCATTAGATGAAGCAATTAAATTAGTCAAACAAGTTGCTTATACTAAATTTCCAGCTACAGTAGAGCTTCATATTAAAACAAATGCTGATCCGAGATATCAAGATCAGATGATAAGATGAACTGTTGTTTTGCCTCATTGAACTTGAAAAGAGATTAAAGTAGCTGCTTTTGTATCTGATGATAAAATTAAAGAAGCTCAAGAAGCAGGAGCAGATATAGTATGAAATCAAGATTTGTTAGAAAAAATACAAAAATGAGATATAGATTTTGATGTGTTAGTTACAACTCCTGATATGATGAGAGAATTGGCAAAAGTTGCTAAAATATTAGGTCCTAAATGATTGATGCCTTCTCCTAAAGCATGAACAGTTACTCCTAATATAGCTGAGACAATAAAACAAATCAAAAAAGGTAGAATAGAATATAAGTTAGATAAGACTTGAAATATACATATTCCTGTAGGTAAAGTAACTTTTACTGATGAACAATTAAAAGAGAATATTGAGGCAGTGATAAATGCTATATTAGAGTCTAAACCTTCTTGAGTTAAAGGTAGGCTTTTCAAAAATGTTGTAATAGCTCCTACTATGTGACCTGGTATAAAATTAGATATTCAAGGATAGGAAAATAATGTTATTAATATGAGGCGAGGCAAATGCCTCGTTTTTTTTATTTTTTGTTGAAAAAAGGGATAACTTTTTTATATTAGCTAAGAAATTTATTCTTAATCAAAAAATTATGGATATTGTTATGATTTGTTTTTATTATCTTTTTAAGATAAGTTTATATATTGTTGTGATAGGATGAGCTATCGCTGTTTTATTTTTGATTTATATTTTGTTTAAAATTTTAAAGTTAGTTAGATTAATTTGAGAGATAGTAGAAGATATTAATCAAAAATATTTTTTATTTGAACATTATTTTTTTAAACCTTTCAAGTTTGTAATTTCTTTATTTAATAAAAAAAATAAATAATGTTAACGGTAGAAGAAATTTTAATTAGAATGATTAAAGCTATTCCTATTTTTGAGGGAATAAAAGATGATGAAGCTTTAGAGTTAGCAAAAAATTTTAAGTTAGTTTATTATCCACAATGAAGTCTTATTATAAGAGAAGGAAGTCATCCAGACAAAATATATATTCTTAAGAATTGAAAGTTAGAGGCTAGAAAAGCACATTGATTGTCATACATAGTATTGGGAGAAATAAATCCTGGAGAAATTTTTTGAGAAATGTCATATTTCAAAAGTCAACCTGCTATGGCAAGTGTGTTGGCTAAGGTAGATAGTGATGTTTGGGAGATTGATAGACCAACTTTTACTAAATTTTTACAAAAATACCCTCATATAAAAGAAAAAGCTTTAGAAATTATGCTTAAAAGAGAAGCAATTAATTCCCAAAGACTTAAATTTAAACCTAACGAATGATGAGATACAGAAATAGAGATAATTTTATAATAAATAATAAATTAATTTTATTTAGATAATTAATTATATCTAATGAACCAGAAGAAGAAAATAATATTTTTTATGTTTTTGTTTTTTGTGAGTTTGCTAATTGTGTTTTTTTTAAAGAAAGATTATTATAAAGTTATTAAGACTTATGATGGAAAAATAGTTAAAGTTTTACCTTCAAATGTTAATATTAAATTGGAAGATAAATGAATTGAGATTTTATATAAAACTGGTAAACAGTTTTTAACAGGAGTTTATAATATTGAAATTAAATCTTCTTGGTGATTTACTCTTGAATGATGGAAATATTTTAGAAAATGATTAGACGTTGCAGGTTGAGTTAGACTTACTTATAAAATTGATTTGAGTAAATATAAACAAGCTTATAAAGATTCTCCATTAGAGTTTTTGAGAGTAAAAAAAGAAGTATTGAATATTATTAAAAGAAATATTGATAATAGAATATCAAAACTTTGAGTATCTGATTATTCATTAAGAATAATAAATAACAATTGAGAATATTATTTACAAGTTGAGATATGAGGCGTATCAGATTTAGATTATGCGAAATCTATAATTTGAAAGACTGTTGAGTTGGAGTTTATGTTACCTTTTGAAGGGAAACCTAATGCAGATATGGTAGACCAAAGATTTAAGTTAGCTTCTCAAATTTTAAAAGAAGCTGTTAATAGTTGAAAAGATTTAATAGAGTTTGTAGATCCAAGATTTATTTGAGTAAATGTTGAAACTCAGAAAAGATATAATAATTGAAAAGTTTTATTATTTATTTCTGAACCTAAAGATAAATTACCATTGTTTATAAAAAATAATTTATCTGAAATAGAAAAAATATGAACTTGAAAAGTTATACCAAA
>CAYNHJ010000024.1:0-9230 GCA_964397125.1 uncultured Candidatus Peribacteria bacterium | reverse complement strand
CAAATTTGTATAGTTTTTCTAAAAAATTATTTTTATATTTTTCAGGTATAACAAAAGAAGGTTTAAGTTTTTTATTTAATAATATTCGTAAAATAGCTATAATTAATATAATAATTGAAACTTTAATATTATTTGTGTTTAAAGAAATTTTGGATATTAAATTTTCAAACATTTTATATAAGGATAATTTACTTTTCTAAAAGTTTATGTGTTTCTTCTAAATACTTATCAGCTACATGAGTATAAATTTGAGTAGTAGTAATACTAGAATGTCATAAAAGAAGTTGGACAGTTCTAAGATCAGCTCATTTTCTAAGTAAAGTTGTTGCAAAGCTATGTCTTAAAGTATGTGGTGTAACTTTTTTGTTTATTCATACTAGTTTAGCATAATGATTTATAATATTTCTTATTGCCATTCTAGATATAGGTTTATTTGTTTTGTTGGGGGATAAACTAATTATAACATAAGGATTATTATCTTTTCTTAAATTTAAATATTTTTCTAAATATTCTAATGCTTTATTTGTCATAAAAACCGCCCTTAGTTTTTGCCCTTTTCATATAACCCAAAATTGTTTTGTATCAAATTTTATATTTTCTAATTTTAAATTGATTAGTTCTGAGACTCTTAGCCCAGATCAGTATAAGATATGTAAAATAGTTAAATCTCTGTATTTTTTTAATTCATTTTTTTCAAATTTAAAAGGAGCATTTAATATTTTTTCTATTTCTTCTTCAGATAAAAAATTTATTTCTCTGGGAGGTGTTTTGGCTAGTTCGATTTTTTCAGGATGTAATACTTTGATATCGTTTTTTAATAAAAATTTAAAAAAAGCTCTGAGAGCAGTTATATGATAATTAATTGTCTTTACTTTTAAATTTAAATCAGATAGAAATTTTCTAAATTTTAAAATTAAAAAAGGAGATATCTCTTCTGTGGAGATATCCCCAGTAAACTCGTAGAATCTTTTAAGGTAATGAGAATAATTTTCTAGAGTTTTTCAAGAGGCGTTTTTTTCATATTTTAAATAGTTTAGAAACCATTCAATTCCTTCAGAAAGTTTTAAAGATTTATTCATTTAATAGCCTTTTAGCTTTTTCTAAATATTTTTTCAATTTTTTTAGTTTAGTTTTATCAATATTATCATTATTTTCAAGTTTTTTAGCCATCCTGTAAACAAAGATAGCATATCTTTTTGCTTTGTTATTTTTTTGCTTGTTAGCTTCTAAATATATTTTTTTTGCTTCAGATCTTAATTGTTTTAGTTGATCTGTTATATCTCATATTTCTTTGTTTGTAGTATTTTCATCATTTTCGCTATTTTCTTCATTTTTATTTGTAGTTTGGTATACATTTTGTTTACTTTGAGTGTCAGTATTTATTTGATTTGGAGTTTCATTTTCTTTTTCCTTTGATGTAGTTGAAGATTGACCAGTTTCAGATTCATCAGTAGTTTGTTGATTGGAAGGTGCTGCATGTCCTTTTTCGGTTGGTGAGTTATTTGGAGTAGAATATACAACAGGCATATTATCAACATCGTCAGATCATGGATACATTACTTTATAAACAAAAAATCATCATCAAATTAAAACTATAGCAAAAATTAATGTTCAAACTATTTTTAAAATACTAAAATTTCACTTTGTATTTTCTAAACTATCAACTTTGGTGTCAGTAATAGTTTTAGTTTCTTTTTTTGATAATTCTTCTTTTACTATATTGTTTTCTAGATTTTCTATTTTTTCTTCCAATTTAGATGTTAACTGTGAAATATCTATTCATTCTTTATTATTATTTTTTTGATATGTTTCATTTTTTATTTCATTTTCTTCATTTTTATTTTCTTCATTTAATATTGTTGCAAGATCTATATTAGAAGATGGTGAATTTTGATTTTCTTGAGAAGATGTTTCAGATAAGTTATTTGATGAAATATCTTCAGTTTTTCCAGACGAAACTTGATTATTTTCTAACTCTTCGGTTGTTTTTTCTTCTATATTATCTTCAATTTCTATTTTTAGATTTGTATTTTCTTTAACAGGTTCTTCAGCTTTTTCTTTTTCATCTTTTGTTTTTGCATCGCTAGTTTCTACTATATCAGTAGGTTCTGTTATATTTTTATTTTCTTTTTCTTGTTGTTCATCTACTGTTTCAAGATCTTTTAAATCTATATTTAAATTTTCAAATGATTCATTAGTTTGTATATTTGTTTCGGTCTCTTGTGATTCATTTTGTATATCTTTATAAGTATTATTAATATCGTTATTTTCAATATTAATATTTTCTAAGGATTTTGTTGATAGTTCATCGATAGTATTTTCTATTTTTCATACTTCTTCCTTTTTATTTTCATTAAAAGAGTCTTCAATTTGAATATTAGATAATTCTTCTAATTGTTTTTTTTGGGTATCTTCTTTATTTTGTTCATCAAGATTTAGATTTAATTCGTCATTTAAATTTAATTCATCTGACAATTCATTTAGTTTCTCAGTTGATTGTTCTTCACTTTCGTCTTTTTCTTCTGAAATTAAATTGTTTTGATCACTGTGAGAATCATTTTGGTCATTTTCAGTCCCTTCTTCTTTATTTTCTTCTAAGTTTAGGTCTAAATTGAGGTCCATTATACTGTCTGATGCAATATCTTCTGTAGTAGGAGTTTCTTGAGAGTTAGTTTCAGTTTCATTTTTTTGAGTTTCACTTTTTTCTTCAGGTAGTTTTAAATCAATTTCTAGGTTTAAATCGAGATCTAATTCTTCTTGATTTTGTACATTTGTATTTGTGTTTTGATTTTGTGAATTTTGTGTCATTTTGTTTTTGTTTATGCTTATAAAATAAGTTTTAATTAATTATAGTAAAATTATTTTATTTTGTCAAATTTTTTAAAAGTTTTTTATTTTTTCTAATAGATTTTGTAGTTGTGGAGAGTTCTTTCAATGTTCTAGCATTTGATTTATTTGGTAATAAATATAATTTTTCATATATTCTAAATTTAGTTTAGCTTTTTGTTTTAAATAAAGTTCTTTTAATTGATAAATATTGTCTTTTAAAGGTACAAAAATTATATTTTTTAAACAGTCAAGATTTTGAATTTTATTAGTTTTTTCTAATAATAAATTGATAATTTCATAGTTTTGTAAGTCTTTTTTATACTTTTCTGAAAAGAAACTTAATATTTTTAGTTTGTAGTATTGCAGAGAACTTAAAAAGTTTGTCTTTGTAATATAATCTAATTGTCTTTTTAGCCATTTGTTAAATTGATTTTTGTAATTTTCTATATCTTTTTTGTCTAATAAGTTAAATTCTTTAATTAGTTTGTTTATATTTTTACTTATTAGAGATTTTAATATTTTTATATTTTTTGTAATAGTTATAACTGATTTGTTGTTAAATATTGCTATTTCAAACTTTTTAATAAAAAATTTTTTTCAAGATTTTGTTTTTCATTCTATTAAATGATCATTTGAAAATATAAAAGTTTTGTTAGATTTTGTTCAAACAATACCAGATGTTCATCTTATTATAATAATTCATTGAGGAGTTTCTATATTGAATCATTTTTCATCAATTATGGATTTTATTACTCTAAACCGAATATTTCATTCTTTTAAAGAAATTTTTGTGTGACTTTTTAAAAGATTTTCATAGTTTTTCATAATTTTTGATAGATTTAAGTAAGTTTTTGGAAAGATTCTTATTATAGTTCAATCCCAAAGGTACAAATTTATGAAAGTATTTAAATTTTTTGTTCTTGCTTCATATAGAATTGAATCGTTTTGAAATACAGGTATTTTTGTATAGTTTTTTGTTTCCCGTAATTTGTAGGTAAATATTCTGTCTGCTCTTTTGATTCTTAAAATTGCAAAGTTTTTTTTCAAAATTGTATCTGGGTCTTTTTTTATTATTTTTAAATAATTTTTTTGATTTTCAAAAAATTTTGTAATATCTATTTGTTGATTAGATGTTGGTATTAAAGCAAAAGTTACAAGTATTATATTTAAACTTCCTATTAAAATAGAAAATATTGTAAATAGTAATCTGTTTTTTTTGGGAAAAATTATGATTAAAAGTATTGATATAAATAAAAATATAGATAATTTAATAGAAAAGTTGAAAATTTTTCAAAAAAAGATTAACAATATAAAGGTAATTACTAACCACCGATTTTTATAAAAAAAATTTTTTAATTTTTTTATCATTTAATGTGATGTTAAATAGTAAAATTTTATATCTTCGTTTAATAAGGCCTGTTATTCATTTTTCTATTATTTTAGGTATATTTTATTTAGTTTATATTATTCGTCAAAAAACTGATCTTATTCCTTTTATTCATTTGAAAATACCTTATTTAAATTTAAAAGAAACAATAATTTTTTCAATTTTAAGTGCAATTTTGTTTATAGTTATATGAAGTTTTTTTTCAATTTATAAATTAAACGGTCCTATTCATTGATATTATAAAAAATTGTTTAAGACATGGTTTATTTGGTTTATTTTTATGAGTGTTATCTGATATTATTGATATGGTTATATATTTCAATCTTGAATTTCAAGATTAGTTATATTTTGGTGATGGATATTTTCTTTACTTTGATTACTGTTTGTGGATATTGTGATTAATAATTTAAATTTTAAATTAGAAAAAAAATATCCATACAAATTATTGGTTTTATTTAAAGATAAAAATTTAGGTGAGAAAATAATTTCAGTTTTAAAGACTTACGATATTTATAAAGTATCTTCTCAAAAAGTAGATAAGTTAAAAGAATTTCTTAAGTATAATAATATTAATTTACCGGAGTTTCCATTTAAAGAGTATGATATAATTTTAACAGTTTGACAACGAAACAAAGATGAGCTCCAGCTACTTACTGATTGGACAAGATTAGTTTCAAAATTTCATTATCATGTAAATGATAGTTTTCTTCTTGAAGATTTACTTTTTCAACCTTTTAGATTATGACCATTGCTAGTTTTATGATATAAACCGTCCACATTAGAATGACGATGAAGAGTTTTTAAAAGAATGTTTGATATTATTTTTTCAATAGTTTTTATAATGTTATTTTGGCGACTTTATGTAATAATAGCAATTTATATTTGGGTAAAAGATTGAAGACCTATTATTTATAAGTCTAAAAGAGTAGGTAGAGGAGGAAAAATTTTTGAAATGTACAAATTTAGAACTATGGTAAAAGATGCTGATAAGTTAAAACAAAAATTAATTGAAAAAAATGAAAGAAAATGACCATTATTTAAGTTAACAGATGATCCTAGGATACCTTCATGGTGAAAATTTTTAAGAAAGTTTTCATTGGATGAAATACCTCAATTTTTTAACGTTTTAAAATGAGATATGTCCGTTGTAGGACCTAGGCCTCATTTGCCTGAAGAAATATCAAAATATACTTGATGGCAAAAGAGGTTATTGACAGTTAAACCTTGAATAACTTGATATGCACAGATTTTTTGAAGAGATAAATTGGATTTTGATGAAGAAGCAAAATTAGATTTATATTATATTCAGAATTGGTCTTTATTCTTGGATATATATATTATTTTTATGACTTTAAAAGTAATTGCTAGTTGAAGATAAATTGTTGATTTTTAAAAATGTTTTTTTATAAATTTAGTAAA
This sequence comes from uncultured Candidatus Peribacteria bacterium, assembly GCA_964397125.1. Lineage (GTDB taxonomy): Bacteria > Patescibacteriota > Gracilibacteria > Absconditabacterales > Absconditicoccaceae > JAMOTU01. The sequence goes on along the minus strand of CAYNHJ010000024.1, from coordinate 3,595 downwards.
CTTTTATATTTTAAACTAGATAATTATGGTTATAGTTTTGTCAGGAAATGATATTTCTACCCAATTTAATGAAAACGATTTAGAGGCACTTGTTACAAAAGTTTTTCTTAAATCTATTGATTTACTATGAGGTTTAAAACAGTTAGCTCTCTATAGAACGTTAACTTGGTTACCATCACTTGCAAGATCAGCTTTTGTTATAGTATTGAGAGAAGAATATTTAAAGTCAGAACTAGAAATAGCAGAATATGTAGGTTTAACAAAAAATACTGTTAGAAATATATTAAGAGCTGATCCTGAATTAGCAATGTATAAGTTAAAACATTTAGATGAACTTACAAAAGAGCAAAAAAAAGAGTTAAAAGTTCATATTGCATGATGAATAGTAAAGATAGCTTACAAATTAGTTAAAGAGTGACAACAACCACAAGTTGCAAAATATTTTGCTTATGATACTGCATGTGCTTTGGATGTTCCTTGGGCATATTTGTTATTAAAAAGGTTTAAATGACATCATTTTCCAATAATGTCTTATGATGATGTTAAAGATGTGGTATGATGAATAAATGTTAATTGAATATCATTAGAACAAATATTAAAAAATATTAATTATCCTATTATTTCACCAGCTGATCTATTGCATAAAATAAAAGAGTATATTAAAATGATAAATTGATAGATTTTAATTTAAAATATTATTTTCTTTTGATGAAAAAAATTTTTTTAATTACGTTGTTTATAGCAATTTCTTTTTTTGTTTCTGTGGTTTTTGGAAAGGATGAAAGTAGTTTGCAGTTTTCATGATCTAATCAACAATCTTTTTGTATAAAAGATAAATATTATCTTGTTGGTTTAAATAAAGTAAAAAAATTAACAAACGTTACTTATATTGTAAGCACTAAAGAAAATTTAGAAATTAACGGTAGGATTTTCTATGAAGTATTAGATTGAAGTGGAATAATATTATATACTGGAACTGCTAATCAAAAGATTAATTTGTTTTTTTCTAATATATGACAATATACTTTGAAAGTGTTTATTGAAGAAAATGCTTGTAGTTATGAACTTGAAAAAAAAATAAGAGTGTATAATAAGATAATATTTTATTTAGGAGTAAAAAATGAAAAATTATTATGGCTTAAACCTTTGATAGACAAAGAGAAGAATACTTTATTTATAGATTTGTTTATACCTAAAAAATGATATTATACATGGGATGAATTTTTGAAAGAAGTTTTATCTTATGTTTATTATTTAAAAAATACTGATGTTTTGTTAATATATTATCCTAGGTCATCATATATTTTTGATGGACTTATTAAAATTCAAAATTTATATAAAATTAATTTTTCTAAAAAAAGAATTTTTATAATTTGAAAAATTTCTTTTTTAGAAAAAAAAATTTTGTTGAAATATATGAAGATTTTATTTTTGACAAAATTATGAATTATAAAATCTAACTATTTTTTAGATTTTTTTGAAAGATTATTGAATAATAAAAATATAAATTGATATGTATCTTATTTTAAGTTAAGTGGTGTTTCTGAAAGTAAATATTTTATTTTATCAGCTATAATAACTTGATTGATATATAATGGTTTTCCTTCAAATTTGTTAACTATAGTTTTATTAATTCCTTTAGCATTATTATTAATAACTTTTTTTAGACAAATGATAGGTTTTCATGTTTTTTGAGTTTATAATCCTTTAATTTTTTCTTTGATTTTAGTAATTTTTTGATTTAGATTTAGTTTTGTCTTATTTTTTGTTGGAGTAGTATCAGTTTTAATATCTAAGTTTTTTATTAAAAAGATTTATTTACTTTATAGTTCTAAGTTGACTTTATTTTATATAATCTACATTATTGTTTTAATATTTACAGTCTATTTGTTAGATAGATTTTGAATTGATGTCATTTTTTCTTCTGTATTTAAAAATATTTTTATTGTATTTCCAATTATTTCTTTTGGGGTGGTAATTAATAAATTGATTACAGAGGATATTAAAATTTTTTCTGTGAAGTTTTTAGTTTCGTTATTAGAATTTTTTATTTTATCAATTATATGATATTTTGTTTTTACAAATACTTATTTACAAAATTTGTTTTTAGTTTATCCTGAACTTATATTTGTAATTTTAGTAATTAATATGATTATATGAAGATTTACATGATTACAACTTTTTGAATACTTTAGGTTTATGCCTTTAATTAAAAAACAATTAGAAGAATAGTTTTATTTGTTTATATTTTAAATTAATTTAGAAAAATATGAAATTCTTAAAACCTTTGGTTGCTTTTCTAGTAGTAAATTTGTCAATTATAATATGAATATGAATAATTGTAATACTATTAAAAGTTATATTTGGAATAGATATTTTATCTTATGGTAATTATATTAATTTGTTAATTTATTCTTTTACAGTTGGGTTTATATGAGCATTGATAAGTCTTTTTACGTCTAAGTGGATGGTTAGATATTTATATTGAATACAAATAATAACTCCTGAACTTTATAATGAATTGAAAGGAGATATAACTAATCCTATATCTCAAAAGATAGTTTATTTGTATGATAGACTTCAAGAATTAACTAAAAAATATAATGAGTGAAATATAGAATTGTGAATTTATGAATCTAGTGAACCGAATGCATTCGCTACTTGATGTTGACTATGTGGTAAATTAATAGCTTTTTCTACTTGAATTTTAGAAACTATGGATATTGAAGAACTAGATTGAGTTTTGTGACATGAGTTTGCTCATATTATGAATTGAGATATGGTTACTACTACTATATTACAATGATTTTTAAATACTTTTGTTATTTTTATTTCTAGAATACTTGCTTGATTCTTAACGGATTTTAATTCTGATGATGAAAATGAAGGTAATTGAAGTGGTATAATGTACTATTTGTTATCTACATTTTTAGAATTTATATTTGGTCTTATTGTATCTATAATTTTAGCTTGGTATTCGAGAATAAGAGAATATGCAGCTGATAAAGATAGTGGATTAAAATATTCTAGTCTTGATAATATGATAAGTGCTTTAAAGAAATTAAAATTTATAGTTGAAAATATTAATATTCAACCTGATTCAAATAATGATACTGTGGCTACATTAAAAATATACAATTTTGCTGGTAAGTTGTTAAATTTATTTTCTACTCATCCTCCATTAGAAGATAGAATTAAGAAATTAGAAAAGATGAGAACTAATTTTGTGAAATAAAAAAATAATTAAGATAATTTTTAAATTTAAAAATTTTTAAATTGATGTATAAGATACCATATTGAATTACAGATTTAATAGCAATGAGAAATGAAAATTATTATTTTGTGGATAAAACTCGTTTTTTACCAAAATTAGAAGAAGCAGGAAAATATTTAATTTATTTAAGGCCAAGGAGATTTGGAAAGACACTACTTTTGGCATTATTAGAACTTTACTATAGTAGGCAATATAAAGATGATTTTGAAAAGTATTTTAAATGATTACGGATATATGAAAATAAAACTCCATTACAAGGGAAATATTATGTATTAAAATTTGATTTTTCAGCAGTAAGTATAACAGATGTAGAAACTTATT
>CAYNHJ010000023.1:0-9260 GCA_964397125.1 uncultured Candidatus Peribacteria bacterium | reverse complement strand
AAATTATCTTAAAAAACCAAAGAGCCATAGAGGTATTATGTTTTTGTCGTTTGAAATGTCTAGGTTATCTAATATTAAGAAAGTATTTTTATATTTGTTTTTTCTTTTTATCTTTGATTTTCAACCGATTTCAAAGTTAAAAGTTTTGTCTAAAATTTTGATTATATAATCATTTACTCATCAATAGAATATTTCTAGATTTTTAATATGTTTTATGAAAAATATAAATGTAGATTCTCTAATAGTTCCTATATCTGGTGAGAGATTGTATACAAAATATTTATTTGGATTAGATAGCAAAATTTTGTAATTTTTTCTAATTCTGTCTGAAATATTTCAATATTTTGGTATTAAGAAAATAGTTCATATATAATTTAACAAATTTAATACTTCAGAAAGAGTAACTTTGTTTATTCATATTTTAGATGCTAAATTTGATATACTTAATTCAGAAGGTGGAATATTAGATAGAAAATAGAATAACTTTTTTAGATTTTCTATTGTAATAGTATCAAAATTTCTTATAGAAGGCAGATCTTCAACAATTATTCTTTGTAAGGTTCTTTCTAATTTAATGAAAAATATTTCTTCTTTTAAATTGATTCAAAAAGGATAAATTCATTTTTTAATGTATTCTTCCCATTTAGAGAAGAAATTTTTGATTTGAGGTAATATATTTGATGCTATATTTTGATGATTATATAAAATTTCTTCAAAATTTATTTTTTTAAAGTCATATCAAAATTTAAAATTTAAAAATTCTCTAAAACTGAATCCATCAATTTTAATATCTAAAGTTCTTCTTCAAAGATCAGTTATTCCTTTAAAAAGATTCAAAGAATTTGATCAACTGCAGTAAATTTTTAAATTAGGCAAACTGTCTATAATGTTTTTAAGTTCTATAGACCAATTTTTATATTTAAATATTTCGTCAATAAAAATATTTTTAATATTTTTTTCATTATATAAGAAATAAACAAATTTGAATAATCCAATTTCTTGAATTATAACATTGTCAGCTGAAAAATAGAAAGCATTTTCTGATTCAACTCTTTTTTGTAATAATAAAGTGGTTTTCCCAACTCATCTTTCTCACCATAATATTAATCCATTTTCTTCCCAAGGTATTTCAAAGAATATATCCCTTTTTTTGAAGTTTTTAATTTGTTCTAAGGCTTCTAATTCTATTCTTTTTAGAATTTCAAATTCTTTAAAATACATTTTTGTTAGTTTAAATTAACAAAATTATACTTGTATGTTAATTATAATTTCTATAAAATCAAGATTTAAGATTATATAACATAATCATTTATCATTTCTAGGTCACAATTATATATTTCTTTCATTTTTTTTATAACTTCAATGGTGTGATATCTTGGATCTTGTTGGTTTTTATAGTATCGTTTGTGGGGATAATATACAGTTATTTTTTTTAGATTTACCCAATCTTGAAAAATATTAGAATGAGTACAAAATAGTTTTATAGATTTTCATGATTTTATATCTCGGAACAGTTTAATTTTTTGAATTATTGTATTATGGGAAGAATAGAGATTGTTTAGATTTCATAAGATATTATATGCTGTCCATAAATCAGGAAATAAAAATAGCTCTTGAGGATTTATTTTTTTCTTTTTATTTTTTTTATATTTTAAGATTTTATCTACTTCAAAAGTTGGTAGAAAGAGATTAAAAATTTTTTTGTATGATGTAAATCGTGTTTTACACATTCGATGTATTAGTTTTAGTGTTTGAGGATATAGAAAATGTTTTTCTAAAATTTCTATTTTTTGTAATTTGTATATAAATTTGTTGTATAGACTTTTGTATTCTACAGAATTTCATAAAATAATAAAAAAACTATCCCCATCTTTTATAAGATCTCACGGGGATAGTTTTGTTTTTTTATTATTTAAAGTTAAATAACAAATTTTATCAAAACCAAAAAATTTGTTTAAAGAAAAAGCCCACATTATCTACGTTGTTTATTTAATTTTGATTTAAATCTTTAGTTCATATTATTTTGTCTATTAAACCGTATTCTAAAGCTTCTTCAGCAGACATGAATTTATCTCTTTCTACATCTTTTTCTATTTTTTCTAAAGGTTGTCAAGTATGTTTAGATAAAATTTTATTTAGAGTTTTTTTTAGTTTTAAGATATGTTCAGCATGAATTACAATATCTGTAGCTTGTCATTCTACACCTCATAGAGGTTGATGAATCATTATTTCACTATGAGGTAAAGCAAATCTTTTTCATTTTGTTCCTCATGCTAAAAGTACAGCTCCCATAGAAGCAGCAAGTCCTACACAAACAGTAGCAACATCACATTTAACATATTGCATAGTATCATAAATTGCTAGTCAACTACTGACAACTCATCAAGGACTATTTATATACATTATTATATCTTTATTTGGATCTTTTCTTTCAAGATATAAAAGTTGTGCTATTACTAAATTGGCAACATGGTGGTCTATTGGTTCTCATAAAAAGATAATTCTATCTTCTAAAAGTCTAGAATATATGTCATAAGCTCTTTCTCAAGTTGATGATTTTTCAATGACTGTAGGTATTATCATAATTTTGATTTTAAATTAATTTATAAAATTTGAAGAGTATTAATATATTTTTAAAAATATAACTAAAAGCATTGTAAAATCAACTTGAAAAATAGTTATAAAAATTTAAATTTTTTTAAAATTTTTTACATTTTTATGTTTAATCAATGAAAAAGAAAATAGTATTTTTGTTATTTTGGTTTCTTTCTCTTTTTTGAGGGGTTTTTGCTATATCTTCAGGAGAGATTTTAATAAAGATTAATTTGTTAAAAAGTTATTTTCTTTCTCAGGGTTCTTGATATTTTGATAAAATTCAAAAGGATACTTTAGAGAAGATACAAAGATGATTAGTTTCTATTTATTCTTGAGAAGATGTAAAAATTTTATTAGCTCTTTGAAAAGTAGAGAAGATAAATTTAGATAATAAATTTGTTAATGATTTGTTAAATATTAAAGATAATTTTCTGACAGATTTAATAAAAGAAAAAAATAAATTGTCTTTGTTAGAGGAGAAAAAGAGATATAATCTTATTACTTGAATGGATTATATTAATCAACTTTTAACAATAGATTTTGAAGTTTCAACCTTGTCTGGAAAGTATACTAATTTGTTGTCTTGACTTCAAAATCTTTATCTAGTAAAGTTATCTCAACTTTCAGGTAAAGTTAAAAAGTTAATTTTAAATAATCAAGGTCTTTTAAGTGTTGTAAAAAAGAGAGAAGGACAATTAAGAAATTTTATAAATAAGTATAATGAATTTGAACAAATTTATAATAGAATAAATGAATTGTTTTTAGGCGCTTATGGAGATTATATAACTTTTCTAACAAATTTTGAAGAAAAATATAAGAAAATTTTAAATAACTTTTTAGATAATTTGATAAATAATATTTATTTAAAGAATAAAAATTTTAAATGGTATGGTTCATGATTTTTAGATTCTTATAAAAATCAGCTAATAGATTCGTCGTTGAAAAAGGTAGAAGATTATTTTGATAGTTTGTTAAGTATTTGAGTTGATAAGAATAAAATAAATTGGGTAATTCAGACTAAACAGTTAGTTTATAAAAAATATTATAACTGAAACGAATACAATTGGGTAGCTTTAGCTGAAGATGATTATATAAGCAAAGTTTACAACAAATTTACTAAAACTGTAGATTTACTGATAGATAAATTTAATCAAAAATTAGCAGAGTATGATTTTCCTAATACAAAAAATGAGATTTCTAGAATTTTAAAGAAAAAGTTAGAAGAGTATATAAAAAATCAGATAGAAGATATTAAAAAGGATTTTCTTAATTATATAGATAGTTTAAGACCATATATTCAACAACAAGTTGAAAAGGCTAAAGAGATTTATAATAAAATTTGGGATAGTTATTATAAATGTGAGACGTATACTTGAGATGAAAAATGTGATTGTTTGAAAAGTTTGCAGGATGATATTATAAGAAGTGGGAAGATTGTTAAAGATCCTAAAAAGAATAAACTTTTGGAGAAACTGTTTTGGCAAATAGAAGTTGAAAAAGTAGATTGCTTAATTAAAAAGAAAGGAATAGAATATTTTAATTTAAAATATAAAAAGATAGATGAGACATTAAATAAGATATTAGATGAGATTTATAATAGATTTAAAGATAAATGACAAGAAGATTTATTTAGGAAGAAATTAAAAAAATGATTGGAAAAGATTGATAATTTGTTAAATAGTTGAGTAGATTTGACAGAAGAGACAGAATATTTATTATTAAAAATCAAAAAAGCTTTTATTAAGTTTTTATATTTAAAAGAATAAAGTAGATGATATATCCTAAACATATAGCTATAATTCCTGATGGTAACAGAACGTGGGCAAAAGAAAAATGATTGCCAAAACTTGTTTGACATACAAAATGATTTGAAAATGTTGTTAATATAACTAAATACGTTTTTTCTAATACTCCTGTAAAAGTATTAACTGTATGGGGATTAAGTACAGAGAATTTGAAAAATAGACCTCAGGATGAGCTTGATTATCTTTTCCAAATCTATAAAAATTGGCAGAATGATCTTGAAGATTTCTTGAGAGAAAATAAAATTAATTTTAAATGGGTATGAAGTGAAAAAGGTTTGCCAAAAGATTTAGTAGATTTTTTTAGAGAAAAAGAAAAAAGGTTAAAATTTGAAGATTCAGATAGATGGTCTATAGTTGCTGTTAATTATTGAGGAAGAGATGAAATTGTTAGAGGGGTTAATGCTTTGTTGAATGATGTTAAAAAACTTTGACCAAAATTTTTTGAAGAAATTGATGAAGATATTTTAAGTAAATATTTTGATTTTGCTGATATCCCTCCTGTAGAATTGGTTATAAGAACAAAATGAAAAATGGCTAAAAGATTGTCTTGATTTATGTTGTGGTGGATAGGTTATGCTGAACTTTATTTTACAGATAAATATTTCCCTGATTTTTGAATAGAGGATTTAAATAAGGCAATACAGTGGTTTAATAAAATTTATGAATATAGAAATTTCTGAAAATAATTTTATATTTTAAGATTAAAAGTTATGATTGTTACTTTAGCAACTGATAAGTTAAAAGAGATTTTAGAAATAGTTTCTAGATTTGTAGCTAAACATTCTACTTTGCCTGTTTTGGAAAATATATATATAAAATCAAATGTTGATGTTCTTGTTTTTAAAGCAACAGATATGGAAAAATATATAAGTTTAGAAATACCTGCTAATATAGAATCAGAATGAGGTATAACAGTTAATGCAAAGATGTTTTTAGATATAGTAAAAATGTTAGAAGATGAAGAAGTTAAATTGATAGTGGATGAAGATAATGATGTTTTAACAATTAAAACTATTAATGATGAGTTTAAATTGAAAGGAATACCTGTTAGTGAATATGTAGCTTCTCCAACTTATGAAACAGTTAATAAGTTTATGGTAAATCCTGAAGTAGTTATTCAATGAATAGAAAAAGTAGAATATGCAGTTACAGAAAAAAATTTTGCTCCTGTTTTAACATGAATTTTGTTAAGATTTAAGAAAGAAGATGATTGAAATAAATTAGTTTTTGTTTGAACAGATAGTTTTAGGTTGGCAGAATATAAAGTAAATTATGAATGAGATTTAAAAGAGGAGAAGATAGATGTTATAATTCCTAAAATAAATATTAATGACATTTTAAAAGTTTTAAAATTTGGTGTAGATAAACAGCTAAATGGATTAAATATTGAGATTTCGGAAAATATTGTTGCTTTTAAATTTCAAGTTGAAGATTACAATGTTGAAATTACTTCAATAGTTATTCAATGAGATTTCCCAAATTACGAAAATGAATCTGTTATACCTACTCAATTTAATACAAAATTGATATTTCAGGTTGATCTTTTAGAAAAAGCAATAAAGAAAGTTTTAACTTTTACTAAATCTGAGAATAATTTTGTAGAATTTCAAATAATAGCTTGAGAGGTTGTTTTGACTTCAGGTTTAACAGATGTGTGAGAATGAAAAACTAAAATTTCTGCTGTTGTTGAATGACAAGATGTATCTTTAGGTATTAATTGAAAGTATATTTTAGAATTTTTAAAATCTGTTGAGTGAGATCAAATTGAAATGAATATTGTAGATGCTGAAAAGCCTGTTGTTTTCAAAGATTTAGAAGATGAAAAATACATATACGTAGTTAGACCACTTGTTAAATAAATAAATAAATAAAATATTATGAGTTAATTTAATGAGTTAATTTTTTATAATGAGAAAAGTTTTTACTTTGATAGAAGTATTGATAGTTAGTGTAATAATATCTTTGATTTTTACTGTAATTATTGCTTTTTATTTTAAAGTGTTAGATATAAAAGTTCAGACGCTTGCTAGGCAAGATCTAATGAGATCTAGTTATTTTTTGATAGAAAAATTAAATATTTTAATGAAAGATTATAAAATTGATTATGAAGAGTATTTTAATAGAAGAATAGTAGGTTGTGATAGTGATTGATGAGATAGTTTTAGTTGGAATGTAGGTGACAATTGATATTGTGACAAGTTTACAACTTATGGAAATACTAAATTGCAAGACATTAATGTTTGAACAAAACTTTCAGATTTAAGTGATAAGTCGTGGTCATTATACTATTGTAGTTCTACAAATTGAGAAAGTTCTCCTAATCTTGTTTTACAAGATCCTAATGTTGAAAATTGATCAGGATGTCGAGATATAACTCCTTCATGATGAAATAACAAAACTCAACCATTTGGAGAATATGCTAAACAATTTTGGGATGTAAAAGAAGATAGTGATTGAACTTGATGAGTAGTTTGAGACGATGATGATATTGATCTGTGAGATTGACCTGTTGCTATATGAAATAATACTGGAGTTCAAGAATTGTATCTTATTTCTAAAAATTGAGATAGAAGGCTTTTTATAAGAAGAGCTTTAGTTGATAGTTGAGATTTTGATTATGATTGAAATATTTGAAATGTTAGCTGGGAGAAAAGATATACATTGCAGATGTTAAGATTGAGATGATTTGATGCCGGAACTAATCATAATTTTTGTGTAAATAGTACTTCTTGTGGTACTAATGTATCCTCTGGGGTATATGATGGAGTTATAGATACTTGGGCTTGTGATCGAAGTTATTGATTTGTATGTCATTGAAATAGTATCGGATGATGATATTCTAATTATAAACTTCCTAAAGATGTTAATGATTGATGGGTAAATATTTTTCCTTGAAATATTTCCATTGATAGGTGGAATATGATAATCTATCCTTCTAAAGATCCTAAACTTGCATGGTGAAATGATAATTTTCAAATTAACCCTTATATTAGGTTAAAAATAAGGGTAAGACTTTATGCAGGAGCTCGGTATAAAAAAATTAATCCAGCTGTTTTATCTTGATATATTATGGATTTACAAACAACTTTTAATATTAAATCTTTTTACTAGAAGTAGATAAAAGGCGATGAATGAAAGATAGAGAAAGAGATATGTTTTTATTAATTTTTATTTAATTTTTAATTAGTTTTTAAATATGCTATATCTTTGAAATCTTTTAAAAAAATATATTAATGTTGATGATACACCTGAAGGTATTGCTCAAAATCTTACATTAAAAACTTGTGAAATAGAAGATATAAAGATAAGATATATTCCAGATACGGTTGTAATATGAAAAGTATTGGAAGTTCAGAAACATCCTAATGCTGATAAATTATTTTTATGTCAGATAGATTGTTGAAAATATTGAAAATATCAAATAATAACAGGTTGAGAAAATATAGTCGATGGTAAATGAAAGTATGTTCCTGTAGCTTTGCCTTGAACGTATTTACCAGTTATTGATTTGAAAATAGTTTCTAGGTCTATGAGATGAATTGAGTCAAATTGAATGATTTGTAGTAAATCTGAGTTGTGAATTCCAGAAGATGAGGATAAACATTGGATTTGGATTTTAGATGAAGATTTTGATGATTTAAAAGATAGTGATGTATGAAGATCGATTAAGGAGAAATATCCTTGGCTTGAAAATTGGATTTTAGACGTAGATAATAAAACTATTACTCATAGACCTGATCTTACATGACACTTTGGTATAGCGGTTGAGCTAAATGCTATATATGATGTAAAAAGGAAAAAATTTAATAAAATAAAAGAATATTTTAATATTTTTGATAATACTAACATAGTTGATGTTTTGAGTAATTCCAAAAAATCTAATAGATCTGTAAAGGTGTTATCTTCAGGATGTAATAGTTATATTTTATTAGAGATTGGAGGTATAAAAGTAAAAAAATCTGATTTTTATGTTAGAACTTTGATGTATGATTTGGATTTAAAGCCTAATAACAATTGGGTCGATTTCTCGAATATTTTTATGTATTTGACTGGGCAACCAATACATTTTTTTGATGCTGATAAAGTTAAATGAAATATTATTGTAAGGAATGCTGTAGAAGGCGAAGAGTTTATTGATTTAAATTGAAATAAACATATTTTGTCTGAAAGTGATATAGTTATTGCTGATCAAGAAAAAATTTTAGCTTTAGCATGAATAATTTGATCTAATAATAGTTGTGTAGATGAAGATACTAAAAATATTATTGTAGAAATAGCAAATTTTGATCCAATTTCTATAAGAAAAACTTGATTAAGATTATGATTAAGGACTGAAGCACAGCTTAGATTTGAAAAAAATATATCTCCATTATGGAGTTTATATAGTTTGATTTTATTTTTAGATGAACTTAAATATTTTTCCAAAGATTTAGGAAGTTATGAAATTAATTGATTAGATTTTTATTATAAATCTAATATTTTTGATATTTTGACAAAAGAGGTAAAAATAGATTTTTCAGAGATGGCAAATTTTATTTTCTGAGTAATAAATAAATCTTTTGAAAATAAAGCTAAAGAAATTTTAAAAGATCTTGGTTTTAAATTCAAAGAAGATAATATTGTTATTCCTCCTATTTGGCGTTGACCTTCTGATATTAACATACCAGAAGATATTTATGAGGAAGTTGCAAGAATTTATTGATATGAAAAGATAGATTGAAAGATTTTCTATAGTCCGGTAAAGTATGTTGATTATAATGATTTTGTTATTTTAAATAGGAAGTTAGAGGAAATATTTGTTAGAGATCTTCGTTTTGATCAAGTAGAAACTTATCCGTGGGTTGATGAAGAAATTTTAGA
>CAYNHJ010000022.1:0-9426 GCA_964397125.1 uncultured Candidatus Peribacteria bacterium | reverse complement strand
AAAACATAATCTTTTAATGCAGAAAAATATTCATTTAACGCATCTTCAACGTTTTCTCAAATACCGTATACTCAAGGAGTTTGATCATTTATTACATAATATTGATCGGTTTCTTTATCATATTCAATGATTAAATCTTTTAAAAAATTTTCAAAACTTAATAGCTTCATAATATTTAAATATATTTAGATTATAAAACTGTCTTATTACATCTTAACAAAGTTTTTTAAATTTTTCAAGTAAAAATTACTAAAAATTATATTGAAAAAAATACTTAAAAAGATAGTATCTTTAAAGTTTTTATATCTTTAACACAAAAGCAATATGAATCTTTATACACAACTTCCTACTTGGGCAAACAGAGATGAAAATCTTGTAAATGCCATTGTAGAAATTCCTATGGGCAGTATGGTAAAATATGAATTTAATAAAAAACTAAATGTAATAGAAGTAGACAGATTTTTCAAAACCCCTATGCCAATTCCTTATAATTATTGATTACTGCCACAGACATTTAATAAAGATGATTGAGATCCATTAGATATAATTTTAATTTCTCACTACAGCTTGCATCCAGGAGTAATAACAAAAGCTAAAGTAATTTGAGTACTACACATGATAGACAGCTGAGAGATGGATGACAAAATAATAGCTATACCACATAAAGAACCATTCTTATCAGAAATAGACAACATAGACAAATTACCGACACATCTAAAGAAACAAATAGAATTCTTCCTATCAAATTATAAAAAATTAGACTGAAAAGAAACGAAAGTGACAGGTTGGGACTGAGTAGAGGAGGCTATAAAATTAATAGACAGATGTATAGAGGAGTTTAACACCGGTGTTAAATAATAGAAAACGCCGGTGTTATTTTTTATTTTTATTTTTTAACACCGGTGTTAAAAAAAATGATAAAGATTAAAACAATTGCAAATATAGGATTAGAAAGCTATGAAGTTATTATCGAAACAGATTTAAGTAAGGCATTACCTGGGATTGAAATTGTTGGTTTACCAGATACAGCAATAAAAGAATCTAGAGAAAGAATAAAGTCAACTTTTAAAAATATATGAATAGATTTACCTCCACGTAAAATTATTTTAAATTTAGCTCCTTCGGATATAAAAAAGATATGAACAAGATATGATCTACCAATGGCAGTTGCAATATTAGCTCTTATGTATTGAGAAAATATTATTAATAAAAATCTTTTAGAAAATAGTCTGTTTTTCTGAGAGCTGGGATTAGATTGATCTGTTAAAAGAGTTAATTGATTACTACCATCAGTTATATATGCTTACAAAAAGGGATTTAAAAATTTCTTTGTACCTGAAGAAAACTTGTATGAATTACAATATATCAAAGACATAAATATTTTTCCAATAAAAAATTTTAAACAAATATATGAGTTTTTCATTGAAGGGAAAAATTTAGAAGTTAGACAATCTGGACAAGATATAGACAAACTACTGTCTAAATCCATATACGAATTTGAAATTGATTTTTCAGATATAAAATGACATCTATTTGCCAAAAGAGCATTAATGATAGCGGCTGGATGACTACACAATGTTTTGATGGTATGAGCTCCAGGAAGTTGAAAAACGATGTTAGCAAAAGCATTACAATCAATACTTCCTCCTATGAATTTTGATGAAATATTAGAAGTTAGCCAAATATATTCGATTGTATGAAAACTTAACAAAGACCAACCCCTAATTACCAAAAGACCTTTTAGAGCAGTACATCATACAGCATCAAAAGTATCAATAATTTGATGATGAAATAATTTATTACCTTGAGAAATTTCCCTTGCTCACAAGGGAATTTTATTTTTTGATGAATTACCTGAATTTCCAAGATCTGTTTTAGAAGTATTAAGACAGCCGTTAGAAGATAAAAAAATTACAATTTCTAGAGCACATTGAACAGTTACATATCCTGCTCATTTTATGTTTGTAGCAGCTATGAACCCGTGTCCTTGTGGATATTACAAAGATCCAGAAAAACCTTGTAAATGTAGTTTAAATCAAATTAAAAGATACCAAAGTAAAATTTCTTGACCACTATTAGACAGATTTGACATGATATTAGAAATTCCAAGAGAAAAAATTGACAAAATTTTAGAAAAGACCAAATGAGAAAGTTCAGAAAAAATAAGAGAAAAAGTTATAAAAGCATGGGAAATTCAACAAAAAAGATTTAATCAAGAAACTATAACTACTAACAGTCAAATGACATCTAGACACATAGACAAATATGTCTACATGCAACCAGAAGCAGAAAATTTCTTAAAAATGGCTGTAAAAAATCTTTGACTATCACCAAGAGTAATTCATAGAATAATAAAATTAGCTAGAACTATTGCTGACTTTGACTGAATAGACAAAATTTGACAACAACATATTGCAGAAGCACTACAATATAGAAATAAAAGTTTCTTTGACACCGGTGTTGAAATTTAAAAATATTTGATTATATTTTGGTTATTTATTTTTTAACACCGGTGTTGAAAGATGCCTAAAAGAAATTTTGTTTTTTTAAATAATGTTTACTATCATATTTATAACAAAGGATTTAATTGAAAAACTCTTTTTCTTACAGAAAGTGATTTTGAAAGATTTTATGATAAAATGCTATCTTTACAAGAAGAATACAAGGAAAAATATCAAATAGAGATCAAAGCACGGTGTTTAATGCCAAATCATTTTCATATTTTAATTATTCAAAAAAAGGATGAAAAAAATTTAATAACAAAATTTATGCAAAGGCTACAAAATAGCTACGGAAAATACTATTCAATTAAATATTGAACTAAATGACAAGTATTTGATACAAGATTCAAAGCAAAAGCTATAGATGATGAAGAATATCTTTGGGCAGTAGTGAATTATATTCAAAGAAATTCTGAACATCATTTTTGAATTCCTTACAAACAACGGCATCGAAGATCAGACATCCCAGTCCAAGAAGGATATTTTAAATTTTTAGAAAATTTAGAATGATACAAATTAGAATAAAAACGATTCAACACCGGTGTTGAATTTTAAAAATTATAGTTTTTATTTTGTTTTTTTTATTTTCAACACCGGTGTTAAGTTGTAAATTATGATTGACAGAAATAAATCCTTCTTGAGATTGGTTAGAAATAGTAAATTGGGATGAAAATAGTTGTAGTTGAAATTTAACAATTTCGTGAAATCTACGGTATAAAACAAAATTCTCTACCACCAGAGAAATTAACAATTTTCTGCTGTCTTGAAAATCAATAGCTATATTAGCAAAAGATTGTTCTTATTTTAGTGGAAAAACATGTTTTTCATTTAATAAAAATATTCGTATATTTGATGATGTTAATCTAAAATACAATTTATATTTAAATTGAAATTTTCTAACTTGATATTTATTTTCATCAGGACAACTTATTCCAAATAGTAGTGGAAGTTTGTCTTTACTAAAAACTTGACGAATACGAACTGGTGCATCACCTTGAATATTTAATTTTTTAGAAAATACTAATAATAGTGAAAACAAACTAACTTTTTATAGCTGTTGGATATTAAAAGAAAACTCATGATATAATTATCATTTTAAATTATCAGGAAACTTCAATCCTCAAAATAAAAAATTCAAACGATATTTAAATAATAACTTTTTAACTTCTTCAAATAATTTGAAAATTAATTTATATTCTTGAAACTATTTAATAAAATGAGAAATATTTAGCTGAAATATCAAATTATGTGAAACATACTACGAAATAAGTAAAATAGTAAAAAAAAATACAATCAATATTTTCTCCTGAACATTAAAAATCTCTGAAATTCATCCAATAGACGATGATCTACCAGAATATATAGAAATTACAGCTATTTGAAATTGGTCCGGACAAGTGACAATCAAATGATTATGACGATGAACATCTTCTAAAACTTTTTCTCTAACTCTTTTTAGTTGACAAACAGCAATAATCACAGACTCTACATGATGATTTGAAAAATATAATATACCTATCGATAAAATCATTCTATTATCTTCCATTAGTTTAACAAATAACTGAGAACAATTAACTATTATAGACAATAGTGGACATATTCTAGACAAAGTATACTATATAAATTGAAAAAAGTGAAAATCACTTTATTTTTCCTGAACATTAAGCTGAGATACTAGAATCTTTAATCATATAGATATTTTAACACCGGTGTTAAAATTAGAAAATATAAAACCATATCTACAAAATCAAAAATTCAACACCGGTGTTGAATTCTATATAAAAATCCAAAATACATCTTCATTCTATTTTTGAAAATCAGTTAATTTAATAGCTGTTTTTTCTTGAAAAGAACTTCAAAATAATGAAAAAAACTTTGAATGTAAATGGTTTATTAGTTGAAATCTAGTATTTACATGATGTAATCCCTATTATTACAAATTCAACAATTCATGAATTATTCCTATCAAATTAGAACTTCTAGACAAAACTAATAACTTTAAATATATCACATATAGCTACATAAATTATCCTTCACTACCATCATGTAATTGTAATTGTTGATCTTGTAGAGAAAACTACTATCATAATTTATATTTAAAACGAAAAAATAAATACTATAAACTAAAAAAAATACAAAAAGAAATTAAAAATAAATCTAAAAGTATAGAAAATAAATATATACCTCTAACTTGAACTTTGCAAATTTATAGCATTCTGCCTAATCCTAAATGAAAAGACAAAAACAAAGAAGTTATTAAAATATTAGCACTTAAAAACTTAAATCTTAATTGAATTTTTATTAAATATTGAAAAAATAAAAAATTTTTTCTTTCATGAGAAATAAAAAATGGACAAATATTAACACTAACCGGCGATTTTAAATTTTCTAATAAATGAGACTGTATATACCTTTTAAGTGGTAATTTTCTTTTAGACAAATTATGTTATATAAAACCTAAAAGCTGAAAATTTATACTTAGACAAGATGGACTACATTTAGACATTGAAACAAACAAAATACTGTCAAATCTAACACTAAAACAAAAAGAAGACAAGTTTTGTCTATATTACCAAAAAAAAGAAATAAATTGTAAAAAAATACAAATTAAAAAAATAGATGAATATAAATCTCTTAAAAAAAGCTATAAAAATTTAGAAAAAGAACATAAAAACTTATTAAAAAAGATAAAAATATGTACCAAAAAAATTATAAAAATTTTTAGAAAATTGCAAAAACAAATAAAAAAGAAAAATAATGATATCAAAAAATTAAATACAAAAATAATCAAACTAGAAAGTAAAATCCAAAAATTAACCTCCAACTATAAAAAACTAAAAAATGATTTTAAAATGAAAAAAGAAAGAATAAAAAACTCCTGCAAAAAACAAAAAGAAAAACTAAAACAACAAAAAGAATACTATAAAAACTTATACCAAAAGTTAAAACAAAAATATAACATTGTATACCAAAAATATAAACTTTATAAAAATTTTGCAAACATTCAAAAAACAATAATTAAAAACAAACGAAAACCTATTCGAGAAAAAGAGTGATTAAATAACATAGAACAAGCAGTCAAGACCTTGGATGCCTATATCAATTCTTGATTTACAGAAATAACTATAAAATGAATTAAAATCAAACCTTATGAAATCAAACTTTACACAAAAATAAAAAATAATCCATTATATGATCTAATTTACAAAATAACTAATTCCTCAAAGGAAATCGACTATTTTTTTAATAATTTAAATAAATCACTTCAACGCTAAAATGATTTACTTTTTTAGCGTATTTTTTTGATTAACAATTTTAATATTTAACTTAACAGAATTTAATTATTACAGCTTAAAAATTTCTTTTGCTTGTTTAATATCAACTTCAATTATACTTTTTGCATTTAGAAAAAATTTAAAGCAATTTATTATTTTTCTACTAACTTGAACTTTTAGTATTATTTCTGCTTATTTTATTTACAATTACCATTTTACAAATCTACAAAAAAAATTATCAAATCTACCTAAATGAAAATATATTATCTTATCATGATCCTTTATAGAAAAACTATGAGAAAACAAATATATCTTTAAAGATAAAAATAACTTAAAATACTACTTAAAAACCAATAATAAATTAAAATTATATCAAAAATATTTAATAGTCTGAAAATTAGAAAAAATCAATTTTTTATCATGAAACAATAATTTAAAAAACTTCATTAACAACTCAAAATATAAATTTTTCAAATATCTTCAAATGAAATGACTAATGTGACAAATACATCTAATAAACTATGTACAACTTACTTGAAATTGCAAAAAAGATATATTTGAAAAAATAAAAAGTTTTCTAAAAGAAAAAATTATAGAAAAATTTGGCAACAATGAAAATTGAGCATTACTATTATGACTTCTAATTTGAGATAAACAGTTGATGAGTAGTAGACAATATAGACAGTATATAGACAGCCAAATTGTCCACATAGTAGCAATAAGCGGATGAAACTTAATATTAATTTGAACGCTTATACATTTTATTTTTTTCTTTCTACCATATTACATAAGATTAGGATTAGCTCTTGTATGAATTACCTTCTTTACAATGTTAGTATGACCTGACAGTAGCATAATACGTGCATGGATTATGGCTACTTTAACAATATTAGCTCTTTTTATATGAAGACAAATTATGATTCGAAGACTTTTAGCTATTTCATTTGCTTTAATGTTAGCTTATAATCCTTTCTTTTTACCTTACGATTTATGATTTTTATTATCATTTTGAGCAATCATTTGAATAGTAATATTAAATGATATATTTGACAAGATAAGAATAAAACATGAAAAAATTTACGATAAAATAAGAAAAAACTTTTTTTGAAAATTATGATATAATCTTTTAAAAGACATTATATTACCGACAATATGAGCTATAATATGAACACTGCCAATTATATTGCTATTAGTATGAAAAACAAATTTGTTATGAATAATAGCAAATATACTTGTTATACCAATAGTATCTATCACAACAATTTTATGATTTATAAGTCTGTTTATAAACATAGACATTTTAGTAAAATTTGTCCAAATGTGTCTAAAATACATCAATTATATATCAACTATATTTTCAACACATCAGCTGTCCGTACAAATAGACAATATATACATTAAACTGTCTATATTGACTTCAATATATACTCTTTTAATTCTAACATACATTTATTTTAACAGGTTTTATTTACTCAAAAAATAAAATGAAAATTTGACTTTTAATTGGAAATCGGTGAAATAAAAATTTATGAGATGAAATAATTTTAGCATGAATGATAAAATATCTTCTATCAAAAGAAGAAAATATACAATCAGAAGAAGTTAACAAATGAGACTATCGAAGTCTTAAAGTTGAAAATCATTACAAATTTAAAAAATTTATAACAAATTTTGACAAACTAATTATTCCTGTAGCAGACAAAAAATTCGTTAAAAACTTTTTAAAACAAATTTTATCAAAACAAGAATTAAAAAATATCGAACTTGTATGGGAACTGCCTCATTGAATAAGATCTTTCTTAAAATATCTAATAAAATGAAAATTTTTAGACTTGCCTAAATATTTCAAAGCTAATACATTAATTTTATGAGGATGAGAAATCTTTACAGAAGAATGTCGATCTGGCCCCTTTTTCTTCTTTATAACAGCTTTACCATTTTGGATAAAAAAACTAATTTTTAAAATTTTATTTATAAAAGATAAATTGCCTGTATATTTATTCTGAGGTATACAACCACCATATAGACGATTTAATAAAATATTAGTTAATTTTTGGATTAATCAAGCAAGTTGAATATTTGTCAGAGACTTCGATAGTATAGAAACAGTATGTAAAATCAGATGGAGCAATATTCCTATAGAAAAAAAACAAATTTATTGGGATTTTATAAAAAATGTCTTCTTCGTATTTGATCATTCTTTTATTTTATTCAAAAATAACATCTATCATAAAAAAAACAAAGCAATTCTAAATAATTGCTTAATAAATATAAATCCTATCTGACGAAAAAAATTCAAACAAAAATATTTTAATATCATTAAACAATACAAATTTGACAATATATTTTATATACCAGTTAATAAATTGGAAGATTACTCTTTCTATTTTCTCTTGAAAGAGAACCTAAAAAACTATAAAATAAACTTGATAGACTGGCAAAATTGGAAAGACTTTGTAAATTTTATAAATTCAAATATAAAAATCTGAATAGTTACAAGACTTCATATGTTTTTAATTTTATATTACCTAAATAAAGAAATTATTGTATTTCCGTATCAAAGAAAAATTCTAAAATTGTGTAAAGTTATAAAAGCATTAAAAAATTTGACAAATATAAGAGAAAAAATTATAATTGTTTAAAATTCGTTTAAAATTATTTTATTTATTTAATTATCAATAAAATGTCTTTATGAAAAAACATTAATATTGACAACATCTTATCACAAATTGCTGGGATAGAAGCTATATCTGATATTCATCTATGAGCTGACGAATATATTAGTTTCAGAAGAAATTGAGATATAATGAAATATACAAAACTACCAAAACTATCTCAAGAAGAGATGGAAATTATTCTTAAACAACTAATGAAATGAAATCAAAAAGCTTTTGAAAAATTTTTAGCAGATAGAGAAGCTGATTTTTCGTATATAGGTATAGATTGAACACCTTACAGAGTAAACGCTTTCTTTAAATTATGAAAAATTTGAATAGTATTAAGAAAAATTAACTCAAAAGCTAGAAAATTAGAAGAATTAATGTTTCCTGATATAGCAGAAAACATTAAAGAAAAAGTCTTATCTAAAAGACAAGGATTGTATCTTGTTACATGACCTACATGATCATGAAAATCTACAAGTTTGGTAGCAATGATTGAATACTTAAATGAAACTAGACCTGAACATATTATAACTATTGAAGATCCTATAGAATTTATATTTGAACCAAAAAAAGCAATAATTAGTCAAAGAGAAGTATGACATGATACATGGTCATTTGCTAATGCTTTGAGAGCAGCTATGCGTGAAGATCCTGATATAGTTTTAGTTTGAGAAATAAGAGATAAAGAAACTGCTGAAGCAGTATTAAATCTTGCTGAAACTTGACATTTAGTCTTTTCTACACTACATACGCCATCAGCATCATGAACAATTAATAGATTTGTTTGATTTTTCCCTCCTGATATTCAACATTCAATTGCAGATAGACTAGCAGAAGTATTAATATGAGTACAATCTCAAAGACTTGTTAAAAGAGCAGATGGTAAAGGTAGAGTAGGTGTATATGAAGTTATGATAAACACTCCTGCTGTAAAAAATAATATAAAAAAAATGCAACTTCCTCAAATAGATAATATTATAGAAACAT
>CAYNHJ010000021.1:0-10354 GCA_964397125.1 uncultured Candidatus Peribacteria bacterium | reverse complement strand
CCTACCCCAGCGGTCTTTCCGCTGGGGATTCTTTTTTATTTAAAATTGATTTTTAGTGATTTTTATGTAATTTCTATTCCGTGAAAAATTGTATATGTTAAGATTAATTGAGAGGAATAGTTTTATTTGAAAATATTAGTATGATTTACTTCTGATAAAAATATAGATGCTTAAAGATTTAAATTATGTTATTTTTGATTTTGAAACTACTTGATTAGATTTGAAAAAAGATGAACCTATTCAAATTGGATTAATTCAGTTTGATAAAGATTTTAATATTAAAAATACTTTTTCTTCTTATATAAAACCTAAAAAAAATATTTCTGAGCTTAAAGATATTGTTTCTTTTATAACTTGACTATCACTTTCAGATTTACAAGAAGCTCCTTATATGGAAGATGTTTTAGAAAAGTTGAAAACTTTTTTTGATGAAAATACTGTTATTATATGACATAATATAGAGTTCGATTATAATATGTTAAAAAAATTTTGGAAGGATTTAAAGGTTTTAGATAAGGTAGATACATTTATAGTTTCTAAGTTGATTATACACAATTTTCCTAGTTATTCTCTTGAAGTTTTATTTGAATATATTAAAGAAGAAAAAAATATTGATTTGTCAGTTTTAGGCAAAGCTCATGATGCTTTAGTAGATTGTTGGATGAATTTTTATCTTTTTAAGTATAGTATTAAGTATTTACAAGAGCTTTTTGATACATATCCAGTTATTTCTGATTTTATCAAAAGATCTAATAGTTTCTGGAACACAATTTTACAACTTTCGACATTTAAAACAAAAAATATAGATTATTTTTTTCCATCGTTTAAGAAACAAATTCCTTCATCTAAAAAGCTATTGGTTCAAACGAAATGAATATTTGATTCTTTAAGACAAATAGATGATTTAAATTTATCATCTGTAGATTTAAATGCTTTAGTAAATGAGATTGTCGCAAAGAATGATAAATTTGTAATAGCTGTTTCAAATAAATGAAAATTAAAAATTTTAGAAAGTTTATTTGATAAAATCTGAATAGAAGATGTTTGATATCTAAGTGGTGATAGAGTATTTGATACAGAAAAAATAAAGAAATTTTTGTCAAAGTCTAATTTTGATGATTTTGAAATTAATTTTATAATAAAATACTTTTCTTTAATAAAACAAGGTTTTAGTTATTTTGAGATAACAGATTGATATGAAGCAAAGATATTAAATTACATTTCAGAAAAGAAACAAATTAAAAATAATAGAATAATTTTAACTACTCATACATGACTGTTTCAAAATGCACTTTTGTGATATAAGTTTGAAGATTATAACTTGCTTTTTTTAGATAAAGAATGGTGGTATGTAAATTTGTCGAAGGTTGTTAATAAACCTTATGATTTGTATTATTTTTTGAATAAATTGGAGAATATACTTTATTTTTTGAAGTTTGAAGCAGATAATGAAATTGTTATTCAGTTTGAGAAATTTGTAAATGCTTTTTTAATTTTTATAGGGGTATTTTATATAGAGTTAACAGATAAGTTTCGTTGAAAAAATGTATCAAAAATAGAAATTTGACCTATTTTGTCAGATATTAATTTTTGGAAAACAAGAAAAATTTATGAAAATTTAAAAAGTTATTTGTCGGAGATAATTAAATATTTACAAAAATTTTCTGATATTTTAGAAGAATTAAATAATATTTTTTTGAACTTAGACAATATTCTAAAACAAGTTGTTAAAGTAGAAAAGAAAATGATATGAGAAAAATTTTATTTTGTTTTTTATACTGAAAATGTAGTTATAAATTGGAGTTTTTTTGTTGATTTGTTAAAATGAAAGTTTAAAAATATCTGGTTTTGAAGTTTAGAAAAGGTTCCTATTGGGAAATTTAGTAAAAAATTGGATTTTGATTATATAAAAAACAACAAAAAATCAGTTTTTATTCTTTCTACTAAAAGAAGTTCTTCAAAACAGCTTTTTGAGAAGATTATAAAAGATAAAAAATTAATAGATGATTATATAATTTTAGTTGAAAATTTGACTTGAAGTAGAGGAAAAAATTTGTTCTTAGCTAAAAAATATGATAAAAAGATAGTAATAGGTGGTAATGAATTTTATTTTATGTTAATTTGACAGGATATAAAATTTGATGATATCATAATTTATGATATTAGCTGACCTATGGAAGGTGTAATTTTAAAAGAGATAAGTTGGTGGAAAGTTAATGATTTATAATTTAATCTTTTGTAAATGAAAATTTGATTGTTAACTTCTTGAATAGAATTTGTACCATTGTTTAGGTTATTAAATCAATTTGATCATGAGTATATAATTTTTTTTGATTGGGATTATTGGCCATGGGGAGATAAGGATTTTGAAACTGTTTTAAAAAGGGTTGAGTATTGAATAAATTATTTAATATCAAAAGTGGATAAAATTATTTTACCTCCTTTATGGGAGATATTTTTTTTGTCTCAAAATAAATTTGAAGATAAGATATTCCCTTTATTTTTAAATTATTGCCTTTATTGTCTTAATTGGTCTTTAGTTTGAAAAATTTGATTTGTATGAGATTGGCTTGATAAAAATTATTTTCAAAAATTATTTCCTTTTGTTAAAGAAAAATATACTTTAAATGAAAGACAAAAGAATACAAAAAAGTTTAATAAAAAGTTTCCAGTTTGGATAAAGGAGGTCCCAATGTGGAAATATTATTTGATTCAGTTTTCTTTTAGAGATCGGATGGTAAGAAAAACAATAAAGGTGGATTTAAGATATTTTAAAGATGCTGCAGTTGATACTTTAATTTTTCTTAACTGGTGATATCTAGCATATGATAAAATGATAAGAAATTGGCTAAATTTTAAGAAAATTAGATATCATTCTCTTTTTAAAATGTATGAAAAACGGCTAAAATTAAAAAATGAAAATATTGGTTGAAAAATAGAGGAAGAAAATTATAAATTTTTAAAATCTATTTTTTCTTTATTTGAAGAAAAACAAACTTGCTATAATATAAAAATTTATTATACTTGACATTTAGAATTTTTGCTGAGACAAAAAAGATTAATTTATCTTCTTAGACGTTGAAAACAGACAGATTTAGATACAATTAAAATTTCTTAAAATGTCAGAATCTAAAAAGGCTGATTTTTTGCTTTCTACAGATACTTTATCAGGATATTGATTAGATTTGATTTTTCAAATTGCTGATGAAATTTGATTTGATTGATTGGATCTTTGTATGCGGAAAAATTTTGATGCTCGGAATATAGAATATGTTAAAAAATTGATTGAAAAATATAATATGCCTGTAAAAGTTGTGCAAGTTTCTTCAAATGTAAATACAAGAGAGATGAATCAAGCAGTGGATTTAGCTAAATCTGTATGAGCAGATACTATATCAATAAATCCCCCTTCTATTTTTAATCTTAAAACTTATAAGTTTATAACTTCTTCTTTAAAATTGTATAAAAGACATAATCCTAGTATAAAATTTTCAATAATAAATCCTCCAAAGGCTAATTTGTTTGTTTTGCCAGTTTCAAAATATTATTTTTCAAATATAGCAGAAATAATTAAAAAATATAAGACTTTCTTAGCTCTTGATATTGCTAATTTAGATGAGACTGTTTTAGATACAATTTTTTTAAAAAGGATATCTAATTATATTCCTTATATTTCTGTTGTTTATCTTTCTGATAAAACAAAAACTGAAAAACCTCATGTTCCATTAGGAGAAGGAGTTTTAAAACTTCCTGCTATATTAAAAAAATTTAAAATGATGGAATATTATGGTCATTTTAGTTTAAAAATTGATATTTCTAAGAAGGATTTAGCTGATGTGGAAAAAATTAAAGTTATTTTGAAAAAATGTAGAATATATTTTAAAGAAAATTTTGAAGATTTAGTGATTAAGTAATACATACTATGAAGTTAATTTCTATTGAGAAATTTTATTATGGTTTTATATCCAGTATTAGTATTTTGATTTTTGCTATGGTTTTATGAAGTTTTATAAAAGATTTATTGAATTATTTCTTAATTTCGGCTGAAGAATATCGTGCTATACATGATCGAAGGTTTCAAGAATGTAAAAAGTTTTTTTCTAAGGATGAAAGAGACTATGAAAAATGTGTTGAAGATGTTAAAAAAGATATTTTGTTAGAAAGGAAGTATAATTTAAAAAAATCTATAATAGAGTTTTTTTGATATTCTATTGCTTTAATGATAGTTTTTATTTATCATTATAGAAAATTTAGAAATTTAAAAGATGAAAAATAGATGAAAATTTTAGTATATGATGGTGAGACTTTTGAAAGGTGAACAAATTGGTATATAGGTTTTTGAGTTTTTGTAGTTTTGTTTATTTTATTTAATATTTTTATTGGAAATATTTTTGCAGTTATCTTTTTTCTTATTTTAGTAGCTTGATATTTATATTTACTTTTATTAGAAAACAGAAAGATTTACTTGGAAATTTCTCCAGAATGATTATATATATGAAATAAATTGATTTCATGGAATTCTTTGGAGGGATTTGTATTAGAACTTACAACTGATGGTAAATTAAAGAATATAGTTTTTGTTAAAACTGATGGTAGTGTTAATATTTATACGTTAGCTGATGATTTAGAAAAAATTAAAGATTTTGTGATGAAGTTGTCTGAATATACAAATATGTTAGATTGATATAAGCAATCTTTTTTTGAAAAGTTGTTAAGAATACTAAAATTGTAAAGTTTATGCCCCGGTGGCGGAATTGGTAGACGCGGCGTCTTGAGGGGGCGCTGGGCTGTTGCCCGTGCGGGTTCGAGTCCCGCCCGGGGCATTTTTATTTTGGAAAAATTATAATTTTTGGAATATTCCAATATTCTTTTTGACTTATAGTTTAAAACTATTATATTATTATCTAGCTTTAGCTGCTAATTTTATTTATTAATATTGAAAAATAAATGAACAAAATATTTGGTAAAAGCATTTTAGTTTTATTTTGAATAGGTTTAGTTTTTGTGAGTTGATGTGGAAAAAAGACTACAGAAAATGTAAGTATAGATACTTATGAAAAAACTTATGTGGTAAGAACTTGATTTATTATATCAAATAATAAATATGTATGAACTTTAGTTTCAGAAGATAATACATATTTGTGATTTAAGCTTCCATGAAGAATAGTTAATCTTTTTGTAAAAGAATGAGATTATGTAAAAAAATGACAACTTTTATGAGTTCTAGATTGATCAGAGGTTAAGACCCAATATAGTTCTACAAAGGAAATTTTGGCAGCATTACAGCAAATGTATGAAAATACTAAAGCAATGTTTGATGCTCAAATTAAGTCAATGGAGCATAAAGTAGAGCAAGCTAAGACAGCTATGCAATGATATGAAAAAGCAGTAAAAGATACTCAAAGTATTACTAAAGAACAATTAGAGACTGCAAAAAAACATGTAGAACAAGCAAAAGTTTGAATGGAAACTGCAAAAACTAATTTGGAGCATACTAAAGCTATTTTAGAACAAAAGGAAAAAGATATATATTCTAATAGTAAAAATGCGTTAGCTCAAGCTAAAATAGTAGCTACAAATTTTATAGATTTTGTAGATAGGATATTTGGTATATCTGATAAAAATAAACATGCTAATGATGCATTTGAAGTTTATTTGTCAGCAAAAAATACAGCTCTTAAAGAGAAAATAGAAAGTGAATGGAGAAAAGTAAATGCAGAATATCTTTCTTGGAAAAAAGAAGTAGATTGATTAATAGAAGACATTAAAAAAAGTTCAAATATAACAAAAGATGAAAAATTAAAACAGAGGGTATATGATATGTTACAAAAAAGTGAAAAATTATTTGTATCTCTCAGATGATTAGCAGATGATGTGTATAAGGCTATAGATTCATCAGTATCATCTCCTACTTTCCCTCAAACTATGATAGATAATCTTAAACAGCAAACAGTTAATTTTCAAAATATGATAGAAAAAACTTTGTTAACTGCTGAATGAAATTTTTTGTTAGGTATAAAAGGTTCTATACAAGCTATTGATAATTTTAGAAAGGAATCCAAAGCAAAACTTGATTTATTACAAAAGCAATATGAATTAGCAAAAAAACAATATGAAACTGCTAAACAAACTTATAATCAGTATCTTGCTATGGCTCAATGAAAAAAAGATGAAGTTACTACAAAATATGAAGTTGCAAAGAAACAATATGAAGAAGCTTTAAAATGATTACAAGCATTAAAAAAGCAGAGAGATACACAACTTGCAAGTATAATGGCTAAGATTAAAGAAGTTAAAGCTCATAAAAATTTAGCTTCTGTTAATTTGTCTAATATTAGGTTATATGCACCATATGATGGTGTAATAACTAAAAAATTAGCTGATATATGACAGGTTGTTTGAGCGTGAACTCCTGTGTTTGTAATAGCTAATCCAAACAAAGTAAAAGGAGTATTTTATGTTCCTGTGGAGGAAGTGAAAAATATTAAAATATGACAAAAAGTAATAATATCTTGACTTTGAGAATTTACAACTTGATATATTTCTGTAATTAATCCTGCTGCTGATCTTGTAAGTAAAAAAATTCAAGTTGAAGTAAAAATTAAAAAAGTTCCAAATGATTGGAAGTTATGAATGTTTATTACAGGCTATCCTAGTAATGATAAGTTTTATGGTTTATTAGTTCCTCAATCTTTTATCAGATATGAATATGGTAAACCTTATGTTTTCAGAAGGGTTTGAAAAGATAAATATGAGAAAGTGTTTATAAAATTATGAAAATGTGATAACGATTTCTGCATAGTTGAAAAATGACTAAACAAATGAGATGTAATTAAATAGTAGTTAGAAATTTAATTTAGCTTTTTAACTTATTCTCATGATAAAGAAGTTTGCTCAGTTTTGGATAGATAATCCTAAAGTTACTATAGTTTTGATGTTAGTTACTGTATTATGATGAATTTTGTCCTATATTATTATTCCAAAGCAGTATAATCCTGATATCCCAGTACCTGCTTTTAGTATTATAGTTCCAGCTCCTGGATATTCTGCTAAACAAGTTGAGCATTTGGTTGTTGAGCCATTAGAAGATAAAATTGCAGAGATTAAAGATGTGGATCATATATATTGAATGGCGATGAAAGATTATGGAATGGTTATGGTAAGTTTTGAAGTATGAACTGATAAAGAAAAAGCAACTACAAGACTTTATAATAAAATATTTGAAAATTTACCTAATAAACCTATTTGAGTAAAAGATCCTATCATAAAAAAGATGGATCCAGATGATTTTCCTATATACACTTTTGCTATAGTTAGTAACACTTCATGAGATAATAATAATTTGATAAGATTAAGAAAAATTGCTATAGATATAGCCAACAAGTTGAAATTTATTGACTGAACTAGTGTGTTTTATATAGTTTGAGGATATAAGCCAAACGTAAATGTTGTATTAGATTTGAAAGCATTGCAATGAAAAAATATAGATATTATGCAAGTATATCAGGCTATTAAAAATAATAATGTAGTTTTTCCATGATGAGAATATAAACTTAATTATGTAGAAAATTCTATAACTATTGATGGAAATTTGGCGGATATTGATAAACTTAAAAAGTTAATAGTATGATATTACAATTGAAAACCTGTTTATTTACAAGAAGTTGCAAAAATTTTTGTGTGAATACCAGAGATGAAATATTATACTTATGTTAGTCTTTCATGATGAGATTTAAAAAATGCAGTCTTTGTAGCTATTGCTAAGCAAAAATGAGTAAATGCTGTTCCTTTAACAAAAAAAATTAAACAAGAATTGTCAAATATTAAACTACCTAGTGGATACAAAATAGTGGAAATTGCTAATGAATGAAAAGTGGCAGAGGACGCTACTAATGATTTGTTGATAAATTTAGTAGAAAGTATAATAATAGTTTTCTTAGTGCTTTTAGTATATTTGTGATTGAAAGATGCTATAAATAATGCTTTTGCTATACCTTTTGTTTTATTTATGGTATTTATTTTAGCCTTGATACAAGGGGATAATATAAACAGAATAGTATTATTTGCTCTTGTTCTTGCTTTGTGAATGTTAGTTGATAACTCTACTGTAGTCATAGAAAATATTGCTAGACATTTAAAGGAAAGACAACCGAATGAACCAATTAAAGAGGTAGTTTTAAGAGCTGTTGATGAAGTGTGAGTATGAGTAGTGTTAGCAACTATTACTAGAATTTTGGCATTGGTAGCTATGTTTTTTGTTACTTGAATGATGGGTGAATATATGGGAGGTGTTCCTAAATATGTTATTTTATCTTTATTAGTTTCATTACTAGTTGCTTTTAGTGTTAATCCTTTTATGGCGTATTTTGCAGCAAAGACAAAGGGCAGTAGTGTTGATAGTTCTGTTAAAAAAGTAAAAGATAATAAATTAAATAAAAAGTCAAATAATGAAGGATTTATTCAAAATTTATATAAAAAGATATTGTCTTATTTTCTAGGTGATGAAGTAAGATATAGAAGAAGAATTTTTAAAACAGTATTTTGGTTATCTTTAATAGCTATCATTGTTGTTCCTCCAGCTCTTTGAATATTTAAGATGTGAATGCTTCCTAAGGATAATAAGAATCAAATATATATTTGGATAGATTGATCTAGAAATTGGTCTGTAAAAAAATCTAAAGAAGTAGCTGAATATGTAAATAAGTTGTTAGCTAAATATAAAGCTCCTGAAAAGTTTAATTATATTACTGGAGATAATATAATTGATAATATTTCTTATTGGATAGGTATAGCTCCAGTGTTAGATTTTGCAAATGGTTTCAGAGGAATAGCTTTTAGATCTATGCCTTATCAAATTTCTTTAAGAGTTGATTTAGTTGATAAAAATAAAAGAGAAGTTTCTTCAATTGATTGGACTATTAAAATTAGAAAATATTTGGAAAAGAAATTATGGGAAAAATACCCGGATGCAAAAGTTAGAGTATTAGAAGATCCTCCAGGTCCACCTGTTAGAGCTACATTTATGTTAAAAATTGAATGAAAAAGAGATGTTAATTATAAAGATTTAGAAACTTTAGCTTTACGGATAAAGAAAAAAATTGATCCTATTTTAAAAGAGGAAGATGTAGTTGATGTTTATACTACTGTAGATACATATAAAACTAATTATAAAATAGAAATTGATCATCAGCTTCTTTCTTCTTATGGTTTAACTGTACAACAGGTCGCATATACTATTTATAATATATTTCAATGAATAGATGTTTCTTTAATTCATGATGATCACACTAGACAACCTTTAAATATCTTTTTGACAGTTTATACTTGAGACAAATATAATCCTGAAATTTTTAATCAAATTTCATTTTTAAATCAAAAATGACAGAGAATATATCTTAAGCAATTTGCTAGGGTAGTGCCTGTAGAAGAACAACATATAAGATATACTGAAGATAGATATAAAACAGTATATATTTATGGTGAGATGGGTAACAACTCTGTAATGTATCCAGCAACTAAGTTAACTTTGATGATGAAAAATGATAAATTTTGGGATGGTAAGTTTAAAGTTATTTGATGGAATCCATATGAAATTAGAATTAAATCTACTTCTGATGGACAAGAGTATAAAATTGCTTGGTGAGGTGAAAGAAAATTATCATTGGATACATTCAGAGACCTTGGTATTGCTATGTTTGCAGCTTTGATAGCTATATACTTTTTAATGGTAGCTCAGTTCAAATCATTTAGAATTGCTTGAATTATAATGATAACATTTTTGTTAGGACTTTTTGGTATAATGCCTTGATTTAGTTTACTTTATACTACTACGTGATTCATTTTTAATGCTACTAGTATGATTTGAGTAATCGCTTTAGCATGAATTGTTGTATGAAATGCAATTATTTTGATAGAATACTTGAATCAGCTTTTGAAGAAATGATATAGTAAAAAAGATGCTTTGATTAAAGCAGGACTTACTAGAATGAGAGCTATTATAATTACTTCAATGACTACAGTTTTAGGTTCTACAACAATTTTATGAGATCCTGTATGGTGAGGTTTATGACGGTCTATAGTGTGGTGATTGACAGTGTCAGCTATATTAACCTTGATAGTTATTCCAATTTTCTTGTATGATGCTTTAGATATTTGTGAAGATCATGTATGTCCTATACCTGAAGCTGTTAATATAGATGTAGATTATGGGGGATAAAAAGCTGTTTTAAAAATCAAACACCGGTGCCTTAAAGCACCGGTGTTTTTAGTATAATTTAGGATTAATTAGTGTTTTAACAAATAATCCTGTAAGTGGGGAAATGACAGATTAAATGATCTTTTGAGCCCGGGGTTT
>CAYNHJ010000020.1:2816-10748 GCA_964397125.1 uncultured Candidatus Peribacteria bacterium | reverse complement strand
TTATATCTCAAATATCGTCCACAGACTTTTGATGATATAACTTGACAAAAACATATTGTAGACATCTTAAAAAAACAAGTGCAGCTTTGACAAACTATGCATAATTATCTCTTTTTTTGACCAAGATGAACTTGAAAAACTACAACTGCTAGAATTTTAGCTAAAGCTGTGAATTGTCAAAATTTGAAAGATTGAAACCCTTGCAATGAATGTGAAAATTGTAAAGCAATTAATACAAACCAAACTATAGATTTTGTAGAAATAGATGCTGCTTCTCATACTCAAGTAGACAATATTAGAGAAGAAATAATTGATAAAGCTCCTTATCCTCCTACACAACTTAAAAAGAAAGTATATATAATTGATGAAGTTCATATGCTTTCAAAAGCAGCATTTAATGCTTTATTAAAAATTATGGAAGAGCCTCCTGAATATTTAATGTTTATACTAGCAACAACTGAAATAAATAAAGTTCCAGATACAATTATTTCTCGTTGTCAAGTATTTAATTTTAAAAGGTTATCTAATAAAGAAATTGTAGATAGGTTAAAATATATTGCAGAAAAAGAAAATATACATTATGTTGAGTCTGCTTTATATATGATTGCTCAAGTGAGTGACGGTGCTTTAAGAGATGCAGTTAAATATCTAGAGCAAGTAAGTGTACTAGGTGAAGTAAATGAAGAAAATGTTATCAAATTTTTGTGAGTAGCTCCTGATAGACAAATTAAAGAATTGCTAGAGTTTTTAAAATGACTATATAATGGAAAAGAAAATTATTTAGATAAAATTTTTGAATTTTTAGAAAAATTACAGTTAGGTTGAGTAGATTTACAGGTATTTGCAAAACAGGTATTAAATTATATAGATAAACATTTTATTGAAGATATAGAATTTTATCCTTCTATAGCTGAACTTTTTAAAAAAATATTTATTTCTTTGAAACTCTATCCAACTAGTTTGTTAGCTTATAAAATTGAAATAGCTAATTTTTTAAATTATAGAAAAAAATATTTGAATTTAGATACTAATGATACAAAAAAATTTGAAGATAAAGAAAAGGATAATAAAATAGATAGTCAAGAATCTAAAATTTCCGAAAATGTTTGAAATGAAATTTTGGAAAAGAAGAAGACTACTACTGATGAATTAAAACAACATGATGATGATTTTGAAAATTATGAACTTAAAGAAAAAGAAGAAAAGATAGAAGAAAAGATAAAAAAAGAAGAGACAAAACAAGTTGAATATAAAGATATCAATTTAGATAAGTTAATGTTAGATGTTATTTCTAAATGTAACAAGATTTCATTGAAAGCTATATTAAAAAGATATGCATCTTTTGAAGAATTTTCTGATAATGTTTTAACAATGGTTGTCATTAATAAAATCCAGTACAAACTTCTAACTAAAGAAGAAAATGTAAAGTATATAGAAAATTTAGTTAGACAGATTTTATGAGATGATAATATAATTTTACATATTGAATATATGGATAAGGAAGAATATATGAGAAAAAAATTAGAACAAAAATAATAAAAGGAAAAATTATAAGATCATTAAATAAAATTATTTATTTTTTTAATTGTTTAAAAATTCATGGCTTCTAGAACAAATAAAATGTGAATTTTAAAAAAGAAAAGACAGCTTCAAAAACAAAGGGCTATTCTAAATAAACAAAAAAAAGAAGAAATAATATGAAAAAGGCAATTTACAAATCCTAAATGAAACACTTATGAACGGTTTTTTCGTGCTGGGAAATGGATAAACGATAAAACTTGACGGAGAGAAGATCCTGATTGATATAGGATAGTCAGAAAACCTAATAGTTCAGATATTGAATGGGTTTATAATCCTTCCTGATGGGGATATAGAAAATTTTTAAGAAAGCAAAAAAGGGTGAATAGTAAATAAGATTTAACTATTTTTAATTATAAAATTTTACAATTTTAATTTGAATATTTTAGATGGTTAATTTAGAAGATTTGAAATTACCTCCTCATAATATTGAAGCTGAAAAATGAGTTTTAGGAGGTATTTTCGTAGATAATGAAGTAATATATATATATGATTGATTAGCTTTAAAACCTGAAGATTTCTATTTAAAAGAACATCAGCTAATATATGAAGCTATTTTACACTTACGAAATAATAAAAAAACTATTGATGTAGTAACTTTATCTGATATTTTAAAGAAAAACTGAAATTTAGAAATAATTTGAGGTATAGATTATCTTTATGAACTTGCTACTTTAGTTATAAGTCCTTCTATTGCTAAAGAATACGCTCAAATTGTTAAAGAAAAATCAATCCTTAGACAAATTTTGAAAACTGCACAAAATATTATAGGAGATGTATACGAAGAAAAGGATATAACAGAAATCTTAGATAAAATTGAAAAGAGGATTTTTGATCTAACTCAAGTAAATTTTCATGACTCTTTAGTTCATATTAGAACTATATTAGATGAAAGAGCTAAAGATTATATGGAAATAATTGATAATCCTGAAGTATTAGAAAAAGATAAAGTATTTTCTTGATATAAAAAATTAGATGAAATATTGTGATGATTTAAACCATGAGAATTGGTAATTTTAGCTGCTAGACCGTCTATGTGAAAGACAGCTTTCTCTTTAAATTTAGCTGTAAATGCTGCTTTAAATCAGAAAAAAACGATAGCTATATTCTCTTTAGAAATGGGAAAAGAACAAATAGTTGATAGAATATTATCTTTAGTTAGTCAAATACCTTTGAGTAAAATTCATAAAGCTCAATTAGATGAAGAAGACTTTGCTAAATTATGAGAAGCTATGGAGAAATTGTCTGAGGTAAACATATTTATAGATGATAGATGAGGAGCCACTATTCCAGAACTAAAATCAAAATTAAGAAGACTTAAAATAGAAAATTGACAGTTAGATATGGTTATAGTTGATTATTTACAACTTATGAGCTGAGTAAATTTTAAATCTTCTTGAAATAGAGTTCAAGAAATAGCAGAAATTTCGAGATGATTAAAAGAACTTGCAAGAGAATTAAAAATTCCTATTATAGCTTTATCTCAGCTTTCCCGTGCTGTAGAACAAAGGCCAGATAAAAGACCACAACTTTCAGATTTAAGAGAATCATGAGCTATAGAACAAGATGCTGATGCTGTTCTTATGCTTTATAGAGAAGATTATTATGATCCAGAAACAGATAGAAAATGAATTGCTGATATTTTTATTAGAAAAAATAGAAATTGACCAGTAGGAGAAGTAGAACTTTATTTTGACAAATCTATCATGAAATTTTATGAGTTAGAGGAGAATGAAAATTTAATAGAGTAGAATGAATAAAAAAATTGTATATATAAATTTTAAGAATTAATTCCTTTTTAAAATGTTTTTAGAAAAAAATTCTTATTTTGATAGATTTTGTCCTAATTGTGGAAGAAGAATTTCTGATGACAGATTAATACAAGAATTGGTATGTCCTAATTGTCTATCTACTATTGATATTTCTAAAATTAACGAATTAAAATCTTCTGAAAAAGATGAACTAATATTAAAACCATTATGGTATTACTTTTACAATAAGATTAACAATAAACAAAATATTAAAAATTTAAAAGAATTTTTCGATAATGTAGAAGATTTTATTAAATTTTTTGAAACTATATCAGGTAAATCTCCTTGGTCTTTACAAATAACGTGGGCAAAAAGAGTTATAACTAAACAATCATTTAGTATTATTGCTCCTACAGGAGTAGGTAAGACTACATGGTGATTAATAATGTGATTATATTTATGGAGAAAAAAAAATATATCAAAAATTTATTATATTTTACCTACAACTGTTTTAACTATTCATACTTTTGAAAGATTTAAAATTTTATTAGAAAATTATTGTAATGAGTTTGGAGTTTGTAAAAAAGATATTTTTGATAGAATATTAGTTTATCACTGAAAACTAAAAAATAAAGAAAAAAAAGAAATAAAAAATAAAATAAAAGAATGAAATTTTGATATATTATTTTCTACTACTAATTTTTTATATAGAGATTTTGAAATTTTAAAAGATAATATATGAAAATTTAAATTTATATTCATTGATGATGTAGATTCACTACTAAAATCTGCAAAAAATATAGATTATGTTTTAAGACTTATGTGATATCCTCAAGATATTATAGACCTAGCTTTAAAACTAGTAACTTTAAAAATAAGATTATTAACTGCTAAGTGAACATATTTAGAAAAACTAACTAAAGAAATTAATGAAATAAAAGAAAAAATAAATAAATTTAAAAATAAAATTGATGGAATATTAGTAGCATCTTCAGCAACTGCTAAGCCTAAATGAATTAAAATTAAACTTTTAAGAGAGTTATTAAATTTTGAAGTTTGAAGATCATCAACTAGCTTAAGAAATATAGATGACTTTTTTGTTGATTGATTAAATTTAGATCTATCTTTATCAAAAGAAGATAGATATAACAAATTGTTAAATTTTTATGAGAAAAAGATAGAAACTTTGTTAAAATTATTTAAAAATTGAATTCTATTTTTTTTACCATCTGATTTGGGAAAAGATTTTGTTAACCCCTTTGTAGAGTATCTGAATACTAAATGATTTAAAAGTGTTTCTTATGAAAATTTATCTGATGAAACTATTGAGCAGTTTAGAGAATGAAAAATAAATATTTTAGTTTGAATTGCTTCATGGCGCAATCCTCTTGCAAGATGATTAGACTTACCTGATGCTGTTAAATATGCTATTTTTTTATGAGTTCCTAAATTTGTATTTAATGTAGAGTTATTAGATAATCCTAGGGCTTTGATAAGTGTAATATTAAATTTATGAAGAATATTAACTGATGAATTAAAAGAAAAATTTTCTCGAGAAAATAAAATAGTAAATTATTTAAAGTTTTTAAATAAAATTTCCAATTATTCTTTAGAATATATTCAAAAAAATGAAGATATAAAACAAAAATTAGATGAGATATACAATTTTATTACAACAATTATACAAAATGATGAAGTAAAACAATTATTATCTAAATCTGACGAAATAGCTTTTGATTGAGAAAGATTTATAATTGCAGATGTAGCAGCATATATTCAAGCATCTGGTAGAACATCCAGAATGTATATATGAGGTCTTACTAAGTGATTAAGTATTATTTTGGTTGATAATAAAAAATCATTTACAAATTTGCAAAAAAGAATAAAGTGGTTCTATGATGATATTGAATTTAAAAAGTTAGATATTTAAAATGTTTGCAACAAAAAAGGTAGGATATATTAGTCAATATAATAGTTTCAAATCATTTTTAAAAATTTTTTTTAATATAAAATTTTTTATTAGAATTTGAATCTTATTTATTTCATTATTTTTAGTTTTAGGAATATTTTTTGTTTTAGCTAACAAAACTAAAATTTTATTGAAGAAATTTTCCATATTTGCTTTACAAATTGCTTCAGATACTATTTGAGAAAAGCCTGTAAAAGATGAATTTTGACAAATTAATTTTTTAGTATTAGGATGTTGATGAGAAGACTGGCCATGATGATGGTTAACTGATACAATAATGATAGCATCTTATAATCCTACTTTACAGACTGTAACTTTTTTATCAATTCCTAGAGATTTGTATATAGAAAATAAAGAAACTGGTTATAAATGAAAAATAAATTGACTTTTTGCTAGTGTTTATTTGAAAAACAAAGATAAATTATGACAACATGCTGCAATGGATTTGGCTGCAAAAGTTTTAGAAAGACAAATATATCAAATAACTGATGTAAATATAGACAAATATGTGATAATAACTTTCAAATGATTTGTAGATTTTATAAATACTTTATGAGGGATAGATATTTACGTTCCATACACTTTAATTGATACAAAATATCCTACTTATAATTGATGACGGACTACTATTAAATTTGAAAAATGATGGCATCATTTGAATTGACGGGATGCTTTAATTTATGCTAGATCTAGACATTCAACTTCAGATTTTTCAAGGGCACAAAGACAACAACAGATTATTAAAGCAGTAATAAAAAAACTAGTTTCTACAGACACTTTTCTAAGTATTAATAAAATAAAACAGCTATATACAAAGTACAAAGAAATGGTATATACCAACTTGTCTTTTAAAGAAATTTTATGATTAGCTGGTTATTTAAATAAAATAAAACATTTTTTTTCTTTTGTATACACTGCTGATTGTGATTGGACTAGTTGGAAAACAGTTACTCCTTGATGTTTACTTTACTATCCATCTAGAGATTTATTTAATTGACTGTCAGTTTTATTACCTATTTGAGCAACACCACAAAATGTAGATTATTATGAAAATATGAAAAAATTTGCTTTTGTTGTTATTTACAATCAATGATTTTTACTAGAAAATCCTAAAATAGAAATTGATAATTGAGTAAATAAAAAACTATTATATAAAAAATATGGTTACTATTATCCTATAGCCTCCAAATTTGCTAAAAAATTAAGAGTTTATGCGTTTAATATAGTAGACGTTAAAAATACAAAAAAATTTTACACTTGAACGCTAATAGTTACAAATCAAAAAAGATTTTCTAATACTATCAATTTATTGCCTTTGTTTATAAATGATTTTAAAGTTTATAACAAAGCGTTAGGTAGTGGTGCTGTAGATATGAAAATTATTTTAGGGGATAATATTCTTTATTAATGCCAAAATATTTGTGGTATTTTATAAAAAATCAATGAAGATATATTTTATTTTTTGTATTAGTAGCTATAATTTATAATTTAATTTTAATTATAAGTTCTTATTTTCTATCTAAGACTATATGACATCTGCCTTATTTACTAAAAAATTGAGATTTTTGAAGGTATATATTTTATTTGGAGATTTTTTTATTGGCTGAAATTCTAAATATTTTAGTTAGTATTATTCATACAGTAGTCTATACAAGATTTAGAGGATATATGAATATTTTTGTAAGAATTTTTTGAGTAGACAAGATGATAGAGTTGGATTATTCAAAACTAGCAAAATTATGAAGTTGAAAGTTACTTCAGATTGTTAAAAATTGAATTGAAGCTTATACTTTTTTGATTTTTAATTGAATAGATAGATTAATTGAATTTTTTATAAGATTCATATTTTTATTTTTTATCTTATCTTATTTTGATTACAGATTTGCTTTTATTTTTCTAATCTGATTTTTTCTTATTATTTTAGTTCAAAAATATATTTATAAAAAATTGACTCAGGTAAGAGAAAAAGAAAGACAACTAAACGAAGATTATACTAAACAAACTGCTAAAATTTTTATGAATTTTATTTTGTTAAAAATAGCAAATTTAAAACAAAAAGAATTAAACAAACTTTACAAAATATGAAAAGAAAGGGTTGACAATTATGTTTGGCTAAAGTTTTGGTTCAGTGCTGGAGCAAGATTTATAAATTTATTGATAACCGGAATATTTATTTTTAGTTTGTTTTATTTTGGAAAATTATTTTTACAATGAAAAGTTAGTTTTGATTTAATTATATGGATAAGTATTTTATTTATGTTTGCAAGAAGAGTTTTAAATAGATTGGCTTTCTTTATTTCAGAACTTGCAGAAAAATGGACTTATATAGAAAGATTTGATAATTTAATAGAATCTAAAGTAACTAATGATAATAGTAGTTTAACTTTCAAAAAAGACAATATAGACTGAGATATTTTTTCAAAATTTTCAAGTGTAAAGTTTGAAAATATTTGGTTTAAGTATGAGTGACAAAAATTATATCTTTTTGAATGATTTAATTTTATATTTAATAGATGAGAAAAAATAGCCATTCTTTGAAGAAGTTGAAGTTGAAAATCAACTCTTTTTAAAATGTTAGTTAGACTAATAGAACCTGAAAAAGGAAATATAAAAATAATATTAAACAAATCTTCT
>CAYNHJ010000020.1:0-2716 GCA_964397125.1 uncultured Candidatus Peribacteria bacterium | reverse complement strand
AGATTTTAAAAATTATTGAATTGGATCATCTGTCATTGGATACAATAATTGGTGAGAGATGAGTTTTACTTTCAGGTTGAGAAAGACAAAGATTAGCTTTGTGAAGAACTTTTGTTTTTGATTATGAAATTTTACTTTTAGATGAACCTACTAGTAATTTGGATTTATATTTAGAGAAAAAAATTCTTGAAGAAATTTTTAAAAGATATAAGGACAAAACAGTATTAGTAGTCAGTCATAGACCTTATGTCTTAAAAAATGTTGATAGAATTGTAGTAATGAAAAAAGGAGAAATTATTTTAGATGGAAAGAAAAATGATAAAATAATTAATCAGATAGAACAGTTTATTTCTTAAGTTCTCTTCTGATATTATAGTCTAAATCTCCAGCTGTTGCTATTAAAATTATAGAATTTTTATAATTTTTGATAACATTTAAAATATTTTTAAAATCATTGATATAAGTTCAACTTGATTTAGAAGCTAAAAGTTTTCAAATTTCATCAAAATTTTTAAGGTTTTCAAATTCTTTTTTCCATTTTCATATTTGTTTTACAAATTTTAATATTTCTTCTAGATTTTCTCTTGCAGCATATATTTTATAAATATAAACTTTATTAAATTTTTTAAGAATATTTGTAAAATTATCAAAAAATTGTAATACACGACGAGCTTGATGAGGTTGAAAAATAAGGATAATATTTTTTTTAGGAAATTTTTCAGAAAGAGCTTCCCGGCAAGCGCTTAATTCTGTTGGATGATGAGCATAGTCTGAAAAGATTGAAATATTTTTTTCTTTATCTTCATAAATCAATTCTAGTCTTCTCCAAAGTCATTTAAAGTTTTGTAAAAAATTATCTGGTAAATCATTGTTAAAAATTTCTTTAATTAAAAATTTAACTAATAAAGCATTTTGACGATTATGTTTTCAAGGTATTAAAAGTTTGATTTTGTTTTCTTCAGATACTTTGACTAACTTGTTTTTTATATCATTCAATAAAAAGTTTTCATTTTTTAAGAATTTCTGTAATTTTTCAATAGTTTGTTTGTTAGTTATTACTTTATATCTTACTAAATCTATAAACTTTGAAAAAATTTTTATATAATCTTGCTCTGTTGGATATATATCAGTATGATCTCGATCAATATTAGTTATTATAGCCCAATCTGTATCTAAATGTAAAAAATGATAATTAAATTCGTCAGCTTCTACAATAAAATAAAGCTGTTTTACAAAATCATAATCAAAATCTCTAAATTTCTGAAAAATTATATGATCAAAAATTTTTTTTATTTTTTCTTTGTAATTTTCGTTTAGATAAAAATTTTGTCAATTTAAATCTGGCAAAAAAGCACCAACTATACTAAGTCATAGTTTATTTTCAAAATAATTTTTGAAACTGTAAATAGTCATTCAAGTAGTAGTTGATTTTCAATGCGAGCCAGCAATTCAGATAGTTTTAAAATGTTTACTTATATGTCATAAAAATTCAAAATAACTAAATTTTCTTTTAGCATTTTTTACTTCAGGAGTATTAATAGCTGCATCAGAATATATAACTAAATCTTCAAGATTGATTTGTATTTTTCAGTGTCAAATTATAGTTTTGATTCACTGCTTTTTAAGTTTTTCTATTATTTCAGAGTTAGATTTATCAATACAAATTATATTAGTATATCAAAGTTTGTGTAAAATCTGTGCTATAGCAGAAAGTCAAATACCACCAGCTCATACTAAAATTATTTTCATAATGTAAAAGCTATATTACAAAATTAAAACTAAATTATTTGAAAATAATTAAAATTTTACTATAAAATACAAGATTTTTTTAATTTTTAAAGAAAATTAGATGAAAAAAACAGAATTAATAAAATTTTTAAATGAATTTTTAAGAATAAACAAATTTAATGATACTTCAAAAAATTGATTGCAAGTTGATACAGCTAAAAAAGAAATCAAAAAAATCTGATATGCTGTAGATGCTACAAGTTATATATTTGATTTAGCAATAGAAAATAATGTTGATTTAGTTTTAACTCATCATTGAATTTTTTGGTGAGTAGAAAATGTTTTAACTGATATCTATTATAATAGAATTGCAAAATTAATTAAAAATGATATTTGACTTTATGCTTGTCATTTGCCTTTAGATGCTCATCCAGTAGTAGGTAATAATATTTGAATTTTAGTAGCTTTAGTTAATACACTTTTTAGAGGAGATACAAAAGAAAAAATGAATTCGATATTGACAGAATTTGAAAATAGAATAGATGAAATTTTAGAAACTAATTGAATAGTCTGGGAAGACGATGAGTTTATTATAGAAAGATTTGGAAGTTATCATTGATTTAATTTAGGATATGGTATTAGATTTAAAAATCAACAATTTCATTGGACTCAGTTAATATCACCTTTTGCTGAAACTATGTGATTTGAAAGAAAGTTTTATAATTTTGGAAAGAAAGAATATTTTTCATCAGTAGCAATAGTTAGTTGATGAGGAGGAACAGCAATAAAAGAAGCAAAAGATAGATGATTTGATATTTATATAACTGGAGAATTAGTTCATTGGCAATTTACATTTTCTAAAGAAATTTGACAATCTGTATTGGTTTGATGACATCGGGAAACAGAAAAAATATGACCAAAACTTTTAGCATATTGGTTAAAAAAGAAGTTTAATTTAGATGTTATATTTTTAGATGAAAAGTATTAA
>CAYNHJ010000019.1:0-10982 GCA_964397125.1 uncultured Candidatus Peribacteria bacterium | reverse complement strand
TACCAAACTCATCACCTTCGCAGGATCAATATTCATAACGCCTTCTGCTCACATACCAAATTTTATTCCTTCTGCTTTTAGTTGTAATTGTCATTCTTTATAAATATTAATTCAATTTAATCTCATCCCAACAGCTACATTTCAACAAACATCATAAGCAAAAGCTATAAAATCTCTATCTATTTTTATTTCATATCAATTATTTAATTTTATTACTCAATTTGTCAAGACATCTTTCAATAGTTCATCACTTATTTTTCATTCAAATCATACTTGCTCTAATAAATTTTGTATAAAATTTTTTAATCAATTTTTATAAAAATCATTTGACATTATCAGATCAACTATTTTATTTTTAGATCTCTCATCTACCACATTTATTTCTGTTCATCTTATAGCTTCTACCATTCAAGGAATTTGTCAATGCAACCCTTTTCAAGTAGATTCTATTTTTCCTCAAATATCTACAATACCTCCTACTGCCATAAATGCAACTGTATTTTCTAACAGATCAGATTGGATATTACTAGAATCAATTTGTTTTTTTAATTTTCCTAAAACATCATCAACTATTTTTTCAGCTAGTCAATAATTTTTAAATATTTCTTTAAACACAACTCTTCTATCATGTCATTTACCAAATATCTCTCCACCAAAATGATCAGAAAAAGCAAAATAAAGTTGTTTAAAAATTGATCTAAAAGCATCTCCTGCTCTTTTATCTCATTTTTCTCCCAATCTTGCATCTAAATAGCTAAACATTATAGCAATAGAATTATCATCTCATTTATTATATCAAATACTCTCTGCTAATTTTTTAGCATTTTCTATATCTCAATTTAAAAGTAAATTAATAACTTGTTTCTCTTTACTAGTTAATAAATTAAAATCTTTTGAATTTATCAATTCATTTAACAGCTGATATCTATGAATTTTAGCTGAAAATTCTATATCTGTTCTAAAAAACCTATCCATAACATCTACAACATAAGGTTTATTTTCCTCTTTTACAGATTCTACTTCCTTTATCAACTCATTAGCAAAAGACACATATTTTTTTAATAAATTAACTCAAATACTAAAAGCTTTTGTAAAATCTCATTCAATTTTTGCTTTTTCAAATTCTTTAAATTCAGGTTTAGTTC
Source organism: uncultured Candidatus Peribacteria bacterium (assembly GCA_964397125.1). GTDB lineage: Bacteria > Patescibacteriota > Gracilibacteria > Absconditabacterales > Absconditicoccaceae > JAMOTU01. The sequence goes on along the minus strand of CAYNHJ010000019.1, from coordinate 9,837 downwards.
TTAATTTAGCTAAATCTATCCATCTCTCTTCCCATAAAGAATCAAAATCTTTTTTTATACTTTCTACTTCTTTTGGTAAAGTAATAATTTCTGTTTTTTTGTCTACTTTATAATAGTTTACAATTAACTCTTTTTTATCTTTCAATAACTTATACTGAACTTTTCAATCAGGATCAATACTAATCTCATACCCTCAATAAGTAACATCTATATCTTGACTATCAATCTGACTGTTTCAATTTACATCAAAATAAATCTTTCAATCTTTCTCTATAAATCTTCTCATAACTTCTTCTGGTAGTTGTTCAGACAATTTATTTAAATCAATTTTCTCTTTTATAGGGTCAATTTTGTTATCCATCAAATCTTTACTAATTTCTTTTGTAATTTTAATAGTTCAATCTATTTTATCTGTTCAAAGTATTAAATAATTTGAAATACCTTTTCAATGAGCTAAAAACGTAGCATAAATTTTTCAAACATTTCCTATCTCTAAACTTCAATCTTTATTTATCTTTACTTGTGTTATTTTATCAGGTGAAACATAAACGTTAACTTCATCTAAAACAGATTTTCAATCTTTTGTTTTCAAAACTAATGTATCATTCTTTGTTATTTGAACCTCTATATTATTACCAAATACAGCATTTATTTTTTCAGCTATAACTGACAATTTTTCAGAATACAACTGTTTATCAGCAAAACTAATATAAGAATAGTCTCTTAAAAGATCAAATCTATCTTCCACAAAATCTCTAGAATAATGTGTTATTTTAGGACTAATAAATGGTATTGGGAAAAATCAAGCAATAAACGCAATACCTGCTCTCCATCAAGTAATTTCATTATTTCTATAATCAGCAAGATATGTCATCTGAATATCATAGAACTGTCTTATATATTGCTCTTTTATAGATGAAGATAAAATCTTCCAATCAACATCTTTATATCAAGGCATATTTACTATTTGTTTTATATGTTTTATCATTAAATCAAAATCTTTCTGATCAATCTTAAACTCATCTGCTAAATTTGAAATATTAATCTCTGTTTTTCTTAAATCATTCTTTAATAATGTATCTAAAAGTTTTGCAAATCTCTCAGTGTTTCTATGAACTGCTTCAATTCTATCAAATCATTTCTCAAAGCTAATTCACCATCAAACTGTAAAAATACCTAAAGAAACTCAAATTTTATTTAATTTTCTATTATAATCAAAAAGTAATTTAGTATCTAACCTTTTAAATCAATACAAATGAGATAATGTTAATCCAGCAAATTGAACTAATCACATTGCAGTTCCTGCAACTATATTAATTTGATTTTCCTTATTTTTACCAAATTTCAAATTTTTATTTACACTCAAAACAACTCACGGAGTAAAACCATCTTTTCAAGCAAAAGCTCCAATTGAAAAATTCACTGAATCTATTATCATATTTACCTGTTTAGACCAATTTGCTCACAAACCTACTCATTCTTTTCATTTAACTAAACTCAACATCAAAGCCATTATATTAGGCTTCAATTTATTGATTATCTCTGTTTGTCCAGATGGAGTTTTAAGTTTATTTAATAAAAACTGTATTTTTTCTTTATCTTCTGGATTTTTAGCTTTTTCTAAAGCTTTATTTAACGAATCTTCTATATTTGACATTTCCTTTCTAAATTTTTCTACTAATCATTTTTCTATCAAATTAGAAAGCTTTACCAACTCTTTATTACTTTCAAAAGCTTTTCTTTCAGCTTTCAAATATTGGTTGAATTGCTCTGATGGCATTGCTAAATTTTCAACTGGCAATCTTTCATATAGTTTTATCAAAACATATTTTGCTTCTGGATGAGCTTTCAAAAAATTAACAAAATCAGTTCTATTTTTAATATTTACATCTACCCATCAATAATCTTCTGAAACACTGTTTAACATATTTGTTAAATTTTCGTAAAAAATTTTTGAATTCATAGCTTCAAATCTTTTAAACATTTCAGCCAATTGTTGTCCTGAATATATACCTTTATCATCCCTTGTAAGCTCTCAATTTCAATCATAATCTCAAAGCCAATCGAATATATCTTTATCTTTTATTGTTTTTAATACTTGTTTTGATCTTTCTAACCATATAGGATTTACTCATAATATTAAAAGATTTTCTAAAATTTTTATCCTATTTAAAATATCTGAATTAGATAAAATTTGATTTAATGTATCCATCACAATTTTTAATTCTCAATATCCAATAATATCCCATCTGCCTCCATCCGGAATATATCAGATAGCTTCCAATTTCTTTTCCAATTGTTTTTTTTCGTCAGAAGACAGTTTATCAAACTCCTTTCATTCCAAAACTTGTTTTATCTTATCAAAATTTCTTAAAAAACTTTCTATAGTAACATTACTAAACTTTAAAATTTTCAAACTAACATCTCAACCTATAAATTCAACAATACTCTTTTTAAAATCTACTTTATTTAAAAGCTTTATATCAGGATTCCCTATTTTCCTTTCATTATAACTATCTATAACATCTTTTCATAATTCAGACAATAGTTCTTTAATTTCCTTAAGTAACTCCTTTATTTCCTTTCTCTTTTCTCAATCTAATTTTTTTTCTTTTTCTTTTAATTTATTATACAACTCACTTAAATCTTTAACATTTTCTTCTCATAGAATATCCTTTCCTCTTTTTAATAACTCTTGAATTTTCTTATCCAAATTATTATTTTGCTCTTTTAAATCACTCACAATTTCTTTTTTAGATCCTATAACATTAGCATTAATATTTCCTTCTAAAAAAGCATTCTTTATATTATTTTGCATGATATTTTTATTTTTATTTGATAAAATTTTTAAATTAATTATACTCACATTTAAATTTTTGTCAAATTTCAGAGCAAAAATGAATAAAAAAATCTTTCGAGACATAACCTATATTAAATCAAAAAATTACCAAAGAAATAAAAAAAACTATTTAATATATTTTATAAGCATCTTTTTCATATATCTTTTTTTTTGTTTCATTTACTGAATTAACCAAATAATTTTTGCTAAAACAAATAATATTAAAAATATTCAAGACATTATCCTAAAATTTAGAATAGCAACTCTTTCTACAGACAGTAAATTATCAAACTTCTTATGAGCTATCTCTAACATAACTACACAACTACAAAACCATAAACGACCATTTACTGAAAAAAATTGAAATTTTAGAATATTGCTAAACTATCTTTCTTCTCATCCTATTCCTAACTTATGACAATTGAATGAATATAAAGATTTTTTAAACTTTTCAAAAAAATTTCTAGAAATTGAAAAACAAGTTTGATATAAAGATATTTTTAAACTTTTGAAACCTTGAAAAACTTATTTAGTAATTTTAGAAAATATTGGTGAAATTAGACCCAATTGATGATTTTTTGGATCCTATTGAGTTATAAAAATTTTTAACACCGGTGTCGAAATCAAAATATTTGATGCTTACTATCCTGTATATATCAAAAAAGTTTACATTCCTATCAAAGAAAAATTTCTCCAAAAACTCATAAGTTGAAATAAAATAAACTTTATTTCTCCTAACATTCGATGATTTTCTAACCTTGATGGTAAAAATATTAAAACTTTATATGAAAAAACTTTCAGTTGAGAAAAAATTAATTGAGTTATCTTTATAAAATCTTCTCTGTTTGAAAAACTCAACAAAAATTTTAAAAATCAAATTTATGAATGGCAATTTATTAATGCTTCCATAGATTTAATAAGATGAAAAAAACTTCCTTTCAAAAAAGAAATATATTTAAAACAAATAAACCATTTTATCCAAAAAAACAAATTTAAAATTTTAAAACAAATTATCAAAAATCGAAAACAAATTATTAAAAATTGACAAATCTATTTGTATTTGCCTACCATATCAAAAAATTTAGAAAAATTTCTAGAAAATAATCATTTAATTTTCAAAAAAGACCCAAATTGTTTTTATTTCTTTGATTTTAACTTCGGATACAACAAAATAGATAGATTCTTAGAAAAAGATATCTTTATAATATCTGGAGAAGACATTTTATTCCATTTAAAAAACAAAAATAAATTCTGTTTAACATGAAAAAATTATAATAAAAATATAAAAATAAAAATTATCTATACCTTAAATATACCCGAAACTTACACAAATTTTATAAAAAATTTAGAAAAAAAATATCGTATCAAACTAACCAAAAGAGAGAAAATAATATTATGATTAATACCTTATGTTCACAACAAATGAATAATATATCGACCAGAAAGCTTCAACCAATCCCCTACTATTTACGATTATTTTTTAACAAAAAACCATACAGCTAAAATTATAAAAATAAAATTCAAATAAAATATCCTAACATAATACTATTCCAATACCTTCTTTATTTTTTTTACTAATCATAAATAATCAAATCACACTTGTTCAAACATGTAATCCAAATAAGTAGTTTGTAATTTATTATAATCAGGATTTATAACATGAATAAGTACCTCACACATATTAAGATCATATAATTTCCCCTTCAAAAAATTAACAAATCAATTAGAAGCACTGTCTCCTATAACTATTAAATTTTCTGTATTTCTCAAACTATTTACAACTTCTTCACTAAAACTAAAATTATAATTTATAATTCAAAATAGATCAAAGAAAAGTCCTTCACCATTCAAAACATCTAAAGCTTGCAAAACATGAGGTATAGTATAACCAAAAGCAAGTATAGTTCATTTATCTCCAGAAATTCACCAATCTATGAAATTAATTATATCTTTTGAAACATCTTTATCATATCATTCAAAAACATTTATTGGATAATCCTTATTTGATACTCTAATATATTTTTTTCATTTAAATTTTAATATCTCAAAAAAAGTTAAAAAATCAATTGGCTCATAAACATCAATTTTATAATCTAAAAACAAACCTACATCATTATAATCTGGTATATATTTAGTAGCTTTACTTACTATTCAAACATTTAAATTAACAACAGTAAAATCCAAATTATCTAAACTATTAACTTTATTTATAAAAGGCAAGATATAAAAACTATTTAATTTATTTAATATTAACAACACTTTTTTTTTCTTCTCCACCAATATATCCAAAACAGAACTTAATCAAAAATCATAACCATTATTATCTAAGAAAAACAGTTTAAAAGTATATTTTTTTTTCTTAAAATCTTCTAATATGTACTTGTCAGTTTCAAATATAACGATATCAAATAATTTTTCTGCATCTATATTCTCCAAAATTTTTCCTGAAAGAATATAATCTACTATATTTATAATATTATACATCCGGCAACTTTTTAGGTAAATAAATTTTTTAATATATAATTTATCAATCTAAACGCTTTACAGAATTTTCTATTTTTTTTATTTGATCCAAACAAAATTTATACAACTTCTCAGCTTCATTTTGTAACTTTACAAGTTCGTCAATATCTACTATTTCAGCTTTAGATAAATATTCATAAATTTCCCTTAATCTTTCATAAGCTTGTTTAAAAGTCAGTTCATTTTCTTTCATTTTGTATTGATTTTGTTTAAAAAATAATTATTTATTATTTAACTACTATTTCTATCCCCACGCTCTCTCCCTCCTCAGATTATACTCTCCCTCCCCGGTTTGCCGGGGAGATTTTTTAATATATAAATTTCCAAAAATGTCTAATGTTGCAAATAACATCTTTTATATTATCATTTGAATAATCATTTGATATTTAATTGCAAAAATATATTTTCTAATTAAATTAAAAAAAGAACGTAAAAAAGCAATACAAAATAGTAAAAAAGTAATAATTTGAGAAATTAATGAAAAATTAGCTCCTCTACTACCTAAATTTAAATACAATTTAAAAGATTTAGTATTTGTTTGAAAATGATTTGACTATCTTATTTTAGATGGTCTTTCAAAAGGAAAGTTAAAACAAATAATTTTTCTAGAAATAAAATCTTGAAAATCTTCTCTTAATAACAATGAAAAACAAATAAAACAAATCATAGATAGCAAAAAAGTAAAATTTGAAATCTTAAAGATCTAAATTTAATGTTCGACTTTGACTATACTTATATCTTAATTAGAACGTTACAAAAATTAATCTTAATTTACAACTTTTTCAAAAAACTCCTTTATAAAAAAAGAAACATAAAACTACAGTGAAATGAAAAGATTTTATTAATAAAACTGGACAGAATCTGAGACGCTGTATGGGGAGTAGAATTAACTAAATTAATAAAAAAGAAGTTTCCAAAAATAAAAATTGATGTAGTTTGCAACAAATATAACAAATTTGTATTTTTAGAAAATAAAAATTTATTTAACAAAATCATCATAACTGATTGTGAACCTCCGATATATACTCTGAAAAATATATTAAAATTTTTTAAGCTTATAAAAGATTTATTTGAATGCAAAAAATATACTAAATACCTAAAAAACTACGATTTAGTTATAGATACAACTTCCAAAAAATTATTACTTTTTAGAAAAAATTTATGAAACGAAATAATTACTCCTATTGGACATAAAGAAATAGGAAATTTTAATTATCTACAATGAATCCCCAACTTGATCAATCTTAAACCAATACATATTTATACAAATCTAAGACCTTCAAAAAATAAAATTTGAATTTTATTTATATGATGAAAACATCCTAACAGATTAAATAATAATCTATATCAAAAAATAATTTACTATTTCCAACATTTTTGAGTTAAAATTATAACTTTATCAGATAGATTTATAAATTGAGATATTAAACCAGACTATTTTCTTACTTTAAAAGATACTTTCTATGTAAACAATACTCCTCTAAAAAAATTTGTAAAAAACTATGATTTTTTCTTTTCATGAGATTGATGAGTTTTTCATTATGCTAGTCAATACACAATATGAATTTGATTTTATACAACAACTAATCTTTTAGCAATAGATAAAGTAAAAATTATTCAACAAATATGAGACTTAAAACTACTAAAAAGTCAACTTAAAAATAACCTATACATATCAAAACTACTACCTTGCAGCTGATGCTTCCAAATATGATGTAAAAAAAAATATTGTAGTATTATTCTTGACAATCAACTTAAAATAATTATTAAGAAAATAATACAAATTTTATACAATTAATTATAGAAATTATGACTTTTCCTACAAAAATGGAAGATAAAAAAATAAAAGTAGATCTAAATGTAACTAATCTTAAAGATGTTTTACAATATTGTAAACCTAAGGAACAACTAGTTTTAATTAAAAAATTTGGTATCGATTGATGAAAAGAAATTTCTCTACAAGAAATTGGTAAACAATATTGACTCACTAGAGAAAGAATAAGACAAATAGAAAGTCAGTGATTATCTAGATTTAGAAGACTTATTGTATGAAATGAGAAATATTTAAAAATCTTAGAAGATGCAAAAAAAATCTTAAATAGTGTAGGCTGATTCCTACAAGAAGAACAACTAATAGCAAAACTTTTAAATAGAGGACATAAACTAAAACCTCAGGAAATAAAATTAATATTAGTTTCTGATTTTGATATATATTATCTTAAAAGAAACAAATTATTTAAAAACTCATTTTATATTGATCCACTATATGAAACCTTACTTAATAAAATTGCTGAATTTACAATATCTTATTTTGTTAACAAACAAAAAGCTGAAAACTTATACAATTTTATTGAAATTTTAAAACAAAAATTTAAAGATACTGCTGAAAAAATTAAATTTCTATCTGAAAATGGATTTTATATGAATTTATTACCTGCTATAAGAAAAATAAAAATTTTAGACTGAAAAATTGGACTAGATACTTTCTTAGAAGTTAATCCTAAAACTATTAAACAAAAATTAATTTATATTTTAAAAAAATACAAAAAACCTTTACACTATGAAGAACTAACCAGCAAAATACTAGAATGGTTCCCTGACAAACCTGTAAAAGTTTCTACTGTCCACAATGAACTAGTAAAAAATAAAGACGTTTTTGTAAATATGTGACTATGATTATACTGACTAAAAGAATGGTGATTTGAATGAGGGACTGTTAAAGAAATTGTATATAAAATTTTAAAGAAAGCTTGAAGACCTATGAAAATAAAAGAAATCGTAAAAGAAGCTTTAAAACAGAAAATGGTTTCTCCAAATACAATTGTTATGATTTTACAAAAAAATCCAGAATTTGAAAGAGTAGAAAAATGAGTTTATAAATTAACAGAATAATTTTTTAATGAATTTTATTTCTCCCCGGCATTTAGGCCGGGGATTTAATTTTAAATAATATGAACTATATATTAAAACAAACAAAACAAAAAAACTTTTTTATAGTAGACATGAAAAAAGAAAAAAACAAAATTTTTTCAGAATTAGCATTAAAATGACTAAAAAAATATCTAAAAAAAATTTCAAATAAAATACTAATTTTTACAAAAAAAATAAACTACTCATCAGGAATAATATGTGAAGATTGTTGATATACTCCATATTGTAAAAATTGCGATATTCCTATAGCACGGCATAAAAATCAAAATTGAATAATGTATTGACTATGTCATATTTGCAAAACACAATATAATCGACCATCTAAATGCCCTAAATGTTGAAGTTATAACTTTAAATATCTTTGAATATGATGAGAAAAAATTAAAGAATTTCTTATACAACAATTCTGATTAAAAGATGAAGAAATTCATGTAATTTCTTCTGAAAAAATTAACTCCCCTAACAAAATAAATAAATTTTTAAAATCTATTAAACAAACTAAAATTTTAATAACAACCTCAATACTATCAAGCTGATTCAAAATAATTGAAAACAATATACCATTTATAATTATTCAAAATGCAGATGTTTGATTAAATTTACCTGACTTTCAAGTAAATTATAGAAATTTTTTATATTTATTTGAAATTTTTACCAATTTCTCTACTACAAATTTTATAATACAAACTTTTAATCCAGACAATTACTCTCTAAAATATGCAACAAACTTAGATTTTAACTGATTCAAACATCGAGAATTAAACTTTAGAAAACAAAGTAATTATCCACCTTTTACCCAAATGGCTGTTATTTTATATAAAGATGAAATCGAAGAAAAATTATTCAACAAAGTAAATAAACTTTATAAAGAATTACTATATCTAAAAGAAAAATACTTTTTCGAAGATTTAGAAATATATCCTACCCCTCCATTAATCTACAAAATGTTTGGAAAATATAGATACAATATTATATTAAAATCCAAAAATCTAAAAGATTTTCTAGAAATTGCCTTTGAAAAACTAAAAATTTATGAAAAATGATTCAAAATAGATCGAATGCCTAATGAACTAATATAAATAACAAAAATTATCAAAAGAATAAAGTCATAACTATCTGTTTCAAACTTTTAAATCTTTCTGGATAATAAATGAACTCTCAAACAAGCCATATTCATTTTATTAAAACAAGAAAAATTACAAAAAATATTCCCCACACAACTAAAGGATAAATTTTTCTTAGTATCTTTTTTATAAACACTTCTAAAATTCAAATTCCAGAAATAATTATTCAAATTATAGATATTTTTTTTCAAAATTCAAAAGTAAAATAATTTACTATTCATCTAAATTGCATTACAGCCAGAACTCCTATTGCAAGGACTATCAATCATACTGCTAGACTAATACTCAACAAATTGGCAGTAACAAAAACTCAAAAATTAACTACATCAAAAAAAGCAGTTGGCTTTGACGCAACAGCAACAGCAAAAAAGAAAGCAGATAAAATTAAATAAGGAAATAACAAGGATTTTTCAGAAGATG
>CAYNHJ010000018.1:0-11548 GCA_964397125.1 uncultured Candidatus Peribacteria bacterium | reverse complement strand
ATTGTTAAGTTTAAATTTTTATTTATATAAAATTTTTTAATGAAAGTTTTAAAAAAATATTTTGTGTTTTTAGCAGGATTTTTAAGTGGTGTGTTAATTTCAATAGCTGTAGGAGGATATATTTTCTTTTTTTTATATAAACCTTATTATATTTATGAAATTTCGCATTCTAAGTTACAGATAGGTGAATGATTAACTTGAAATTTAATAGAAAAATTAAAGTCTACTATATTTGCTCTTCCTTTGCAGTTTTCGGACAGATGGTCAAAATTAGATCAAGTCTGGCAGATATTAGATGATCAATTCTACTCTCCAAAGATGTTAAATTTTGATAAAATGAAAGAAGAATCTATCAAATGATTTGTAAGTGCTGTTTGAGATCCTTTTACTGTTTATTTAACAAAACAAGAGAATAGTAATTTTCAGCAAGAGTTAAAGTGAACTCAAGATTTTGAATGAATTTGAGCTGTTGTAACAAAAGTGGAAGAATGAGTAATGATAGAGCAAGTTTTAAAATGATATCCTGCCTATAAAGTTTGATTGAGACCTTTAGATATTATTGTTAAAATTGATTGACAACCAACTAAAGATATGTCTTTGGCTGAGGCTGTTTCTAAAATTCGTTGACCTGCCTGAACTTATGTGACATTAACGATTTATAGATCTTCGGAAAATAAAATTTTTGAAGTTAAAATAAAAAGAGAAAAGATAGAAGTTCCTTCTGTTACTTATGAAGTTAAAGAGTTGACAGGATGAGTTAAAGTATGATATATTAATATTAGTATTATTTGAGAAGATACTGAGAAAAATTTAAAACAAGCTATTACTGATTTAAAAAAGCAAGGTATAAAAGGTTTTATTTTAGATTTAAGAGGTAATTGAGGTTGATTTTTACAGGTAGCTGTTGAAATGGTGTCTCATTTTATTCCTAAATGAAAAGTTGTTGTAAGAACACATTATCGTATTTATCCTGATGAAGTTTACAAATCTTATTGATATGGAGATGCTGAATGATATCCAGTGGTTGTGTTAGTCGATGGTTTAACTGCATCTGCTGCAGAGATTATAAGTGCTGCTTTAAGAGACGATATATGAGCAAAATTAGTTTGAACTAAAACTTTTGGGAAATGTACAGTTCAAACTATGAAAGAGTTTGATGATGGTTCTTCGTTGAAATATACTATTTGAAAACGGTTTACACCTTCTTGATACAGTGTTTGCTCATGAGATAGTATTTTGCCTGGAAAAGGTTTAAAACCTGATGTAGAAGTTGAATTTAATAAAGATTTGTTTATTAAGAAACATATAGATAATCAACTTCAAAAGGCAGAAGAGGTTATTTATAATATGATAGTTAGGAATAAATAATTTTATATTTTAAAATTGTAAAGTATGGATTTAAAAGAAAAAGTGCTTAAACTAAATGAGCCACAAACTGTTAGTTTATCTGAAGTAGATCTAAAAATAAAGGTAGAAAATTTTGTAACAAAGACTTTTTTATGGTTAGGTATTAGTTTACTGGTAGCTTTTTGAGTATGATATTATCTGATGTATTTAGTTAAAACTTGAGTACTTGCAGTTTCAAATTTAGTAACTATGTTTTGGATATCAGCTATTGGTTGATTGGCTTTAGTTGTAATTATTTCTTGGCTTTGGGAAAAATTCTCTTATGGGGTTTTAGCAACTTTATTTGTTATATTTGCTATTTTGGAAGGTATAGGTCTTACTTGAATATTTTTGGTATATTCTAGCAGTAGTATCTTAAATGCTTTTATTGTAACAAGTAGTTTGTTTTTTATTTTAGTTATTTTATGAAATGTTTTAAAAATAGATGTTACAAAATGGTGAGCAGTTTTGTTAGCAAGCTTGATAGCCTTGATTATTTGAATGATTATTAATTTATTTTGGAAAAATTGACAATTTAGTTTAATATTAGATATTGTTTCTCTTGTAATCTTTTCTTGATTAGTTATTTATGATATGAAGGTTATAAAGCAAGCTGCATTGTTAGGAGATAAAAGATTAGAAATAGTTATGGCTTTGAGTTTATATTTAGATTTTATTAATATCTTTATAACTATTTTAAGATTATTTTGAGAAAGAGAGTAATGTTAGTAAATAAAATTTTATCAAATATTTTGTTGAATTCTCTAATATTATATATACTTATAAAGTATTTGAAAATTTGAATTAGTGTATCACAATTAACAAATCTTAATTGTGAAATAATCTTTATTTTAGGTTTTCTTTTTTGGGTGATTTATGATATATCCACAAAAATTATTAAACTTTTAACTTTGCCATTAAGTTGGTTATTAGGGCCTATTTTTGCTATATTTTTAAATATCGTGGCTATATATTTGTTTGTATATATAGTTAATAATCTTCAAATTTGAATAACACTGCATGTTATTTCTCTAACAGGAGCTTTGGTTGTTTCTATAATTGTTGCTGTTTTAAATTTAGTTTTTAAAAAATTATAGATGAAATATATATATCTTATAATTTCTGTAGTTACTGGAGTTTTATTATTGGTAGCTTTTTTCCAAAATATATGATTGACTTATCAAGTTAGATTTTTGAATTCATATCCTTATTTGACTACATTTATGTTGTATTTGATAATTTTATGAATAATTTTTTGAGTTTTTATAACTTTATTTGTTAAATCACTTTTATCAAGTGAGAAAGATTTTGATGACGAGTTTGAGTTATAATTTGACTAGACAACAGGCTGCTCAGATTTTGTGAATTTCTACTAGAACTCTAGATCGTCGGATAAGAAAATGAATTTTGTCTTATAAAAAAGTATGAAATAAGATATTATTAGCTGAAGAAGAAATAATTGCTATTAAAGAGAAACAAAATGGAAATTCTATTAATCAGGTATATCAATGACAAATTGTATCTGAAAACAAAACTGATACTGTGTTAGTTAAAAAAGTTTCTGATTTTTTTTCTGAATTTTCTCAAGAATTTGAGAAATTTTTTGAATTATTAAAAGAAAAAGATAGAATAATTGAAGAAAAGAATAGGATAATTTTTTCACTTCAACATAAAATAGGAGAATATGAAAATAAACTCCAGAATATGATAGCTTTACCCGACTATTCTAGAGAAAAAGAAAAGTTATTATTAGAAAAAGAAAAACTTGAATATGAAAATCAACAGTTAAAAAAATTGCTTTATAAAGAAAGACTTTTTAAAGTAGCTGTTTTGATTTTTTTTGTATTTTTAATTTTGTTATTTATATTTGTTAATTTTATTAAAATTTAATGAAACTTTTTAAAAGAATATTATTATCTTTATTTCCTCAACCAGAAGGAGATTTACAAATTAATCCTGCAACATTATTTGTTAATTTTGTATCTGCTAAACAATTTTTTTCAATTGTTTTGAGAAAGTTAGTTGAAAATTATAAACTCTATTTATATGATATTAATTTTGACAGTTTTGAAGTAAAAATTTGATTTTGAGATACACCTACTTTGAAATTAATGGAGATAGAAGATTATTTTTCTTATATAAGTTCTTCTGAATTTAATTGATATAGATTTTTTTCTCCCATTAATGTGTCAACTATTTTTAGTCTTTTAGCTGCTTATAGATTTAACTCTATTTTTAGAAAATATAACTATAGACTTTTTTTGAATTTTTTAGTAACTGTTAATTTTGTTTTTTATATTTTTATGGCTAGATTTAAGGTATTTGATGATGATAAACAAGAATCTTATAAAAAATTTATAGAAATTTTTTTTAATTTGTATCAACTTACAAATCAAGAGACTAAATTGAAAATTTCAACTGAAGTTTTTGAAACAATTAAAAAAGAATTGTTGAAAGATATGGAATTTTTTATGAGTTTATTTTATATAGTTTATAGATTTTGAAATATATTTGATTATCATAATGTATGAATGAAAGAAAAAGATTTTTTTGAACGACTTTTTTATGATGAAATATCTTCTGGAAAGTATAAAAATGTGATAAGAGATTTTTTGGATAACTTAGAATATTATCAATCTAATATAGAATTTTCACTGACAGAGAAGACTCTTATGAATTTAATATTACCTGCTGATGTGATTGTGAGATTTTTCTTTTGAAGTTCAGATATTTTTGAAATAGTAGATAATATTCTGTGAGAGATTTTTAAGGATTGAAAAGTAGATAAGTTATTACAAGATGTTTTAAGAGATGAAAAAAATTTAAAGAATTTAATATTATATTTAACAGATTATAGATTGTATAGAAAATCCTTTTTTAGATGAGTTAAAAAATTTATTTTTAAATCTTTGGAAGTGAAAGATAAATCTTTAGCTGAAGAAATTTTCGAAGATTTAATATCTACTATTGGTTGAGAGGTAAAAATTCCTGAGTCCATTAGAAAGCAGTGAGCTATAGCAGAAAAAATGATGAATTTTTATTTAAGTTTTATTTGAGGTTTTTGGATTTGAAGAGCAGAAACTTATTATCACAAGTTATTTAAAAAAGAGTTAATCGATGAAATGTCTATTAGTCTATGAATAGATTTTTCTCAAGATGTGTTGTATATTTTGGGTTGATTAGTCTATATGTATTGAAAAAATGTTTTTTATTATCAGTATGCTTTTGAGAGTGTAAGACAGTGAAAAGATACTTTTAGATTACCATTGAGACCTTCTTTTAAAGAAGTGTATTCTTCTCCTATGTTAATACATCTTTTTACAGAAAGTTGTATTGTGACTTTTTTTGAGGAATTAAATATAAAGGATATAAAATTGTATATTACAAATTCTGAAATTATAAAGTTATTTTCGACTATGTTTAAAGAAAATATTAATAGATTAATAAATTTAGATATAAAAGATTTTGTTAAAGAATTTTTTTATGTTTTTAAGGTGTTAGAAGTAGAGGATATTGATATAGCTAAGTATATTGATGAAAATGAAATTAAATTTTTAAAAGAACATTTGTATACTTTGGAATTTTGGGTATGGAATGAAGTATTAAATTATGTAAAAGAAAATATTATAAATAAAAACGGTTTTAAAATTATCTGAAAAATGGCATTTGTTTATATATTGGCTATTTTGAAACAAACATTATTTGGTTTTTTGATATTGTTAACAGCTTTTAAACAATTTACTAATAGAAATAAAGATGTTAGGATAGATATTTTACGTAATATATATATTCGTGATATTGTTATATTACCAAAAAAGGATGATTTTGAAGAAATATTTAATAATTTAATTGATTATCTATTGAAAAAATATAATAAATTTTTAGTTTTTTTAATTAAAATTGATGATAATCAAAAATTTTTAAAGATTTTATATGAAAATTGGACTAGTTTATTAAATTCAGTGAAAGAGCCTGATGAGATACCATCGTTGATAAGAGGTGAAGATTTAGTTTGGTTTAGAAATGTGTTGAAGAGTATTTCTTTTTATAATAAAAGATTTTATATTCCTCAAATATAAAAGCAATGTCAGAAAAAAAGTATTTCTGGCAAAGTAAATGGGTATTTATTTTGGCAGCTATTTGATCAGCTGCAGGTTTGTGAAATCTTTGGAGATTTCCTTATCAAGTTTATGATTATGGAGGAGGTGCTTTTATAGCAGCTTATCTTATTATTTTGTTTTTAATGTGATTAGGTTTGCTAATTTGAGAGATAGCTTTTGGTCAGAAGACTCAAAAGTGAGCACCAGAAGCTTTTGGACAAGTATCTGTTTATTTGAAGTGGTTATGATGGTTTTCTATATTTATAGGGGCAATTATTTTAACTTATTATGCAGTAGTTATTTGATGGGGTATTGATTATCTTTGATATAGTTTACACTCTTTGGTTAGTTGAGTTCCTTTACCTTGGATTGAGAACAGTGAAGCTTTCTTTTTTAACAAAGTGTTGTGAATTAGTCAGTCTATAAAAAATTGGTGAAATTTATCTATTCCGGTATTTTTATGAACTATTATTGTTTGGATTTTAATATATTTATTCACTTTTAGATCTACAAAATCTGTTTGAAAAGTTGTTTTGATTACTGCTACTTTGCCTTTTTTGACTTTATTACTTTTAGCAATAAGAGGTATTACATTGCCTGGAGCAATGGAAGGATTAAAATATTTGTTTAGTTTTGATGTTTGAAAATTTTTATCTTTTGAGACTTGGAAAGCTGCTGCATCTCAAATTTTTTTCACTTTGTCTTTAGCTATGGGTATAATGATAGCTTATTGAGCGTTAAAAAAGCCTAATAGTGAAATAGTTAGATCCACTATAATTGTTGCACTTTGAAATACTTTAGTTTCATTTTTGTCAGCAATAGCTGTATTTTCTACTTTGTGATATTTAGCTTATGTTCAAAACGTTCCTGTAAATAAAGTAGTTACTTGATGACCAGGTTTAGTTTTTGTTGTATTGCCTAAGACTATAGCTTTAATGCCAATTTTACAATCTTTTTTTGCTGTTATATTCTTTTTAACAGTGTTTTTGTTAGCTATTGATAGTGCAATGTCTTTGATTGAAGCTGTTAGTGTAGCTGTTAGAGATAAAATAAAATCATTATCAGTGGAAATTATAACTTTGATAGTTTCTATAATATTAGGTGTTGGTAGTTTGTTATATGTATTTTGAAATTGACTTTATATATTAGACATAGTTGATCATTTTGTAACTTCTTGGTGAATGCTTTTTGTGGGAATATTAGAAGCTTTAGTATTTATTTGGATTTGGTTTGAGTGGAATTTTTGAGATTTTATAGATTCTTTCAACGAATGTAAGTTAAGATTTGTAATAAATAAGTATTTGTTTTTATTTTCTTGGATTTTTGCTATAGCTATATTGAGCTATCTTTTGTGGACAAATATTTCAAAAGGTATAAAATATGAAAATTATGACATTTATTATTTGAAAATTTTTGGAATTTTACCTTTAATAGTTGTATTAATAGTAAGCATTTTAATAAATTTTGTTGATTTAATTAAAAATAAAAAATAAATGTATCATATTCCTGTTTTAAAAGACGAAATATTAAAAAATTTGCCGAATAAAACTGAATATTTCTTTGATTGAACTTTAGGGCATGGAGGCCATGCCCTCTTTATTTTAAAAGAAAAAAAAGAAATTAGAAAGTATTTTTGAATAGATAGAGATGAACAAATTTTAGTTATAGCGAAAGAAAGATTAAAAGAATTTGCTGATAAAGTGATAATTTTAAATGATACTTATTCAAATATAGATTTGATATCTCAAAAATTTAAAATAAAATATGATGTTATTTTATTAGATTTGGGGGTAAATATGCAACATTTTAAGGATGGTTCTAGATGATTTTCTATTAAACAAGATTGACCATTAGATATGAGATTTACTAAAGATTTGAAAAAAACTGCTGCAGATGTGTTAAATACGTATGATATTAATTCGTTGGTTGATATTTTGATAAAATATTGAGATTTTTCTGAAAAGTTTGCTTTTTATTTGGCTAAGGAAATTATCAGTTATAGGAAAAAAAGTTTGTTTACTTCTACTTTTCAACTTAAAGATTTTTTGAAAAAACATAAGTTAAATGAAAAAAAGATAGCTGTATTTTTTCAATGTTTAAGAATAGAAGTTAATGATGAATTAAAACATTTAGAAGAATTTTTAGATAAGTTTATAAATTTCTTGAATAAAGGATGAAGATGTTTTATAATTAGTTATCACAGTATAGAAGATAGATTAGTTAAGTATAAATTTAAAGAGTTAGTTAGTTTAGGCTATGTTAACTTAGTTAATAAGCATGTTATAAAACCTTCACGGCAGGAGATAAAATCTAACAAAGCTGCAAGAAGTGCCAAGTTAAGGATTTTAGAAAAGATAACATAAATTTTTTGAGATAACAGAAGAATTTTATATTTTAATTGTTTCATAAAATGTATAAATTGATATTTCAAATTTGAATTATTTCAATTTTATTTTCTATTGTTTGAGCGTGGTCAAATAAATATTTTGAAATAAAATCTGATTGATATTTAACATGATGATCTACTATAACTTTAGATATAAAAGATAATAATTTAAAACAGGCTAATGTTGTTAAATTAAAGATTTGAGATATAATTTTGAACTATGTTTGAAAATGAAATAATTGAATATATTTATTTAAGGTCCCTACAAGTTTTAAATTAAATATATCTAAATTACATGTTAAAATTTATATTGATGATAAGGAATTTTTATGACCTAGTTGGCCATATTTTGTGGGAATAGATTTAACAGATTTGAGAGGATGAGGTAAAGTTAAACTTATATGAAAATTTACTTGAAATTGTACTTTGATGTTATCAAATTGAGATGCATGGGGAATTTCTCAACAAAATTCTGATTATTTTGTAAGTATACCTTCTAAAATAGACAAACAGATTAATTGATGATATGTAAAATGTGATGATTTAGGCTCTAATTATGTTAGGTTTATTATTCATAAATCTCCTTTTATAAAATATATTATTTTTAAAGATAGAAAAGCTAAAGTGGGTGGTGTTATTAAGATAATATGATACAATTTTAAAATTGACAATAACGATGAAATAAAAATATTTTTGTGATGAGATGATATTAGTAAAAATTGTGATATTGTATCTTCTACTCAAATTTTATGTGAATTGCCATATAAAAATATAAATGATCAACCTATAAAGATTTTGAGAAATTGATTTGAATCTAATCAAGTTAATATAACTGTTATTGAAAAACCTCAAATTGATAATATTACTACAATTTATAAAAATTGAAAATCTTATTTTAAAATTGTATGAAATTGGGATTATAAACTTTGAGATATAAAGGTGTATTATAATTGAAATCAGTTGAATGTTGCAAAAACATGAAAAAATTATATATTAGTTAAATTTCCAGAAGTAAATTATTGAAATAATAAAAAAGATTTTAGTTGTTCATATATTTTAAAACCTTGATATTTTCAGGTAGAAGTTTGATGAGAAAAGTCTAATAAATTTTTTGTTAATTTTAAAAATTTTCCAAAAGTAAAGTCAGT
The DNA here is from genome assembly GCA_964397125.1 of uncultured Candidatus Peribacteria bacterium. GTDB lineage: Bacteria > Patescibacteriota > Gracilibacteria > Absconditabacterales > Absconditicoccaceae > JAMOTU01. Next base: position 2,528 of record CAYNHJ010000018.1, on the reverse strand, counting down.
AGAATATCCTTTTTGTGATAATTATTGATGTTATTTGAAAATATGGGTGGATAATCCTGGAGATAGGAATCTGAAAGTTTTTATTAATTGAGAAAGTAAGGAGGTATATGGGAGATTGGGAAGTTCCTTAGTTAGGATTAAAACAGATGGACTTTATAAAAAATGAGTAGTTACTATATTAAATGATAGATGTTTTCAATCTACACCTTATTATTTTGATTATTCATTTAGTTTTATGCCTAAGATTTATTATGTAAAAAGTTCAGATAATTTTTCACCATATTGAGAGGTGGAGATTGTATGAGATAAACTAAGTTATGATGGTGCAACTGGAGATATTCAGTTGAATTTGCAATTTAGTAAAGATGTTTATGATAAAGCTTCTATTGTTCCTTGATATAATTCTATAAAATTTAGATTGGGATGAGATGTTGATAGTTGACAATTGATTGAGTTACAAGTTTCTAATAGAAATTGAATATCTAATAAATGAGTTTTCAAAATAAATTGATATAGCAAGTATATAGCATATCCTTTGATAAAAAATGTTATTTTCCCAAATTGAGCTTTTGAAGGTGCAGAAGCTGAGATTTTATGAGTAGGTTTTTCAGATAAATGTTATGAAGATCAAATAGATATAGGTTCTAAGATTATTTATCCAATAGAATGTAGTTATTCAAAATTAGTATTTAAAGTTCCTAGAGAAGTTTTTGATTCTTTGAAAGTAATAGTGTTTTCCCAAGGTATAAAGAAAGAGTCAAATTCTTATAAATTTTTGTCAAAAAGATGATGATTTGTAGATGATTCTTGAGAGATAAAAATAGAGAATACTTTTAATAAGAAAATTATTGATAAAATTTGAACTGATACATTATCTTTTGATTTGAAATTAATAAATCATAATACTGATTTGTATTTTAGAAATATTCAATTTTTAATTAAAACTTCCTATTCATACTTACCGTTGGAAGATTTTGTTTTAGCTGTTAATTGAGATGATACTAAATATTTTTATGATTTTCAAAATAAAGTTGTTAATAAACTAGATAAAAAGAATATTTGATATATTGAAAAAGTTAAACCATGAGTTTATAAGTTAATTTTTAAAGATATATATATTCCATTTAATATTGATCCAGAAGATATTAGTATTAGTTTTAAGTTATCACCAAATATTTCAAGTAGCGGATATGTTGATATAATTTTGCCATCTCAAAATATTTATTATAACAATATTTATTCAGATTCAGAAAAAGTTAATGTTTTTAAAGTTTGAAAAGATAAATTAGTTTTCAAATTAATTATAAATCCTGTGAAAAAGATTTGTTTTGATTCTGATGAAAAATATTCTAATTGTTCTTTTATTTTACAAGTTTCAGAGGGATTAAAAGATAAAAAAAGTTTACATAAAAGGGTAAAGAACGATTTGTCTAATTCTTCTAATGAGAGGTCAAAAAATTCTTTAAGATCAACTGATAATCAATCTAAATCGAAAAAACAATTTAACAGTAAAAGGTTTTCTTTATGTGATAGGATTGCTAAGAAATTAAATAAACAAAAAATGATGTTAATTGCTGATATTTTGTATAAATGGACAGTAAAAACGAAAAGAAAATATCCTTTAAATCCTTATTTGAGAAAATTAAAAGTTTATACTATTTTAATGAAGAAAATAAAAACGGATGATTATAAAAATAAGAAAAAGTTTGCTTGTTATATTTTATGATTTGTAAAATATTTTAAATTATTTAATAGATCTATTAGAAAGTAATGTTATTTTATATAGTTTGAGCTTTGTTAAAAGTTATAGTTTGAGGTACTATTTTGCTTTTGACATTTGAGAAAATTAATCCTTATTATGATTTTTGGTATGCTATTGTTTTCTTTTTATTAGGGATTTTTTTCATATTATGGTGATTTAGTTTTCTTGTTTTTTTATTAATAAATAGAATTTTTTTTGGAAAATGGTTGTTAAGTTTATGTTATAGGTTATCTTTCCTTTTTGGAATGTTTTTTATAGTTAATTTATTTCTAATTTTTATTTGAAAACGAAATAAATTAATTTGATTTTTGTTGTTGATTTTATTTAGTTTGATTTATTATTTTATTGAAAAAAGAAATGGCTGATAAAGATATTAAAGAAAAAATAATTGGACAGCTTAAGCAGGTATATGACCCTGAATTTCCAATAGTTGATATATGGACATTAGGTATGATATATGATATTGATGTGAATATAGAAAAAAAAGTGATATATATATTAATGACACTAACATCTCCAATGTGTCCAATGGGTGATATGATAGTGGATATGGTTAAAAATAGTATTTTAGAATTAGATGAATTTAAAGATCGACAAGTAGATGTAGAATTAACTTTTGATCCTACGTGGAATCCGGATATGATAAAAGATGAAAATATTAGGGAAATGTTTAAGTAATATATTTAAAAATTTTGACAAAATATTAATTGTGAATATAATATGATTAATTTAAAGACCGTTTAAGTAACAAAATGCCATTTAGGGA
>CAYNHJ010000017.1:5762-12402 GCA_964397125.1 uncultured Candidatus Peribacteria bacterium | reverse complement strand
AAAAATAATATAAAAAAAATGCAACTTCCTCAAATAGATAATATTATAGAAACATGAATAAAACAATGAATGATCACTTTAAAACAATATGCTAAAAGACTATTAGAAACGTGAATGGTTAATCAAGATAATATAAGTTGGATTTTAAATAGTTAGATTTTACAATAAATTATGGAAATTTATACCAGTTGAAACCCAAGGTATCAAATTTCAAAATCACAATTAAAAAAACTCTTAAAAAAATTACAAAAATCTTATAAAAAAGTCGACAAAATTAAAAAACTCATAAAAGAAGAAGAGAAAAAATCATCTTCAGAAGCTGAAAATTTAATAAAAAATATATAAAAGTAAAATGATTTTATACATATTACGACATAAATTATGGCTGATAAAAATATAATCAAAAAATTCCTTCCTCAACATTTACGAAATTATGCATTAAAGTTTGATATTCCAGAAGATGTATTAGAAGAATATTATGATTTAATTCAACTAATTTTAGAATCAAAAGCAATAGACACTGATGAAGAAAAGCAAAATTGGATAAATCTTTTATTGCTAATGACAGATGAACAAATAGAAAAACTTAGACAAATTTTATTAAAAGAAAAGAAAAAATTACAAGAAATAGAAGAAAAATATGAAAGAAAAAAATTAGAAATAAAAAAGAAATATTTAGAAAAATGGCAAAAAATGTGATATATCAAAAAAATTAAAGAAATTCATTCAAAAGAACTTGCTGAAAAAACAAAAGAAGAAGAAGAGGCAGAAAAACTACTTAATTTAATATAGATAACAATTATAAAATATAATGCTTAAAAAGTTATTGATTGCTCAAACACTTCTAGATAAAGCCTTTGAAACTGCAAAAGATGAACAACAAGTAATAGATAAAAACTTTTCAAATCCTTTTGATATAATTGATTTAACTAGAAATTTTATCAGTTTTCTATCTAAACTATGATTAGCCGTATGAGTAAGCCTATTTTTATGGGGATGAATTAGAATGCTTCTTTCTATAGGAGACGAAAATAAAATGAAAAAAGCTAGAGATGACTTAATATTAGTTTGAATAGGCCTTGCTATAACTTTAGGAAGTCTTGGTATCCTTTATCTTATTCAATCTATTCCAAGATGAATTTCTCTATAATAAACTTTTTTCTTCAAGTTTCACTTAAATTACCTGATCCTAGTCTATCTCAAGAATTATCTAAACTAAACTGAAATTCAGACTATATTCAGGAAACATCAAAAGATTTTCTTTTTTCTTCTATATTTAATTTCATTAACAAACATCTACGATTTTTCTTTTGAGTAATTGCATTTGCGGTTTTGCTCTATGTAGGATATCTTTTAGTTTCATCTGAATGAGAAGAACAATGGCTTAAAAAAGCGAATAAAACTCTTATATATTGACTAGTTTGACTTATAATAGCTATAATGTCATATAGTATCATTAAATTAATTGCTAATCTTTTTTAAATCATTTAAAACTTGTTTAACTATTTTCTTTAAAGAATCAAATTCTATAAATTCTATCACTTTACTTGAAGGAACTAATTTAATTTCGTAAATTTCTCACTGTTGAGGTCTAATATGATCTTCAAATCAGTTTTTTAAAAATCACAAAAAATAAGTTACTTTTTTTAATATTTTTTCTCAATTTAAAACAAACCAATATTTATCTTCATATTTTTTTCCTTCTTTTAAATCAACAAATCATTGAGGAATATTCGTTTCTTCCTCAAACTCTCTTAAAGCAGTTTCAATACAATTTTCTCAAAACTCTACATGTCACTTTGGAAATCCCCAATGAGAATGCCGTCATTTAACTAAAAGAAAAAATTTTTTCTTATCATTTAAATATATAGGAATTATACCACAACTATACTCAAACTTCATAAAATTAAAAATTAATTTTTAAAACTTTTTCTTTTATCAAATCTTCTGCGTTTATTCATTCAATTTTTGCATCATAACTTAAAATTAGCCTATGTCTTAATATAGGAAAAATTGTTCTTAATACATCTTCTTTTACTACATAATCTCTTCATTGCAAAAAAGCAATTACTTTAGAAGCACTTAACAATCATATAGATCACCTAGGACTTGGTCATAACTGTATTCTATTATCTGGTTTTCTTAATATATTTACAATCTTAACTATATAATCCTTTATTTGAGAAGACACATAAACAGTTTGTATTAAATTTTGCAACTGCATTAACTTATCTTTAGTTAAAACCGTTTCAAGAGTTATATTATTTTCTTTTTCAATAATATCTAAAATAAATTTTTCTTCCTCACTAGTAGGATAACTAACTAGTATTTTAAATAAAAATCTATCCACTTGAGCTTCAGGTAAAGGGTAAGTTCCTTCCTGTTCTATAGGATTCTGAGTTGCTAAAACAAAAAAAGGATTTGGCAATTCATAATCAACTCATCATATATTTACCTTTCTTTCTTGCATTGCTTCCAATAATGCTGACTGTACCTTAGGAGTTGTTCTATTAATTTCATCAGCTAACAGAATATTAGTAAAAATAGGGCCTTTTTTTGTTTCAAAATCTCAAATTTTTTGATTATAAATAAGAGTTCATATTATATCTGAAGGTAACATATCAGGAGTAAATTGAAGTCTTTTAAAATCTAATCAAAGCAATTGAGAAAAAAGAGAAATAGTCTTTGTTTTAGCTAATCAAGGTACTCACTCTACTAATACATGTCAATTAGCCAAAATTCCAATTATTATTCAATTAATTAAATTATCCAATCAAACAATTTTTTTAGATATCTCCTGTTTTAATTTTAAAATATCTTCTATTTTAATATCAAGTTCGTTAAATTCTTTGTAAAGAATATCTTCTACTTCCTTTACATTTTTCTCAAAATTTGAATTGACAACTATTTCAGAATTTTCAAAATCTATCTTTTCCTCTTTTTCTTCTTTAAATAAATAGTAAGCTATAATTAGTACAATAATTGCCAAAGAAAAAACAACAACTAACCAAACCGCTTCTATCATTTATTTAATTCTAAAAATCTAAAATACTATCTATTTTTTTATTTATATATTCATTTATCTGTTTTTTTATTTTATCTTTTATATTTTCCTTTTCACTTTGAATCTCTTCTATAATTTCTTGTTTTTGTTTCTGTATCATTTGTGAAGAATTGGTTTTAAACTTTTTAAAATAATCTTCAATATATTGTTGAGCTATTGAAGGCATTTTATCCAATCAAAAATCAATAACAAAATTAAAACTTAAATATGCTCATAACAATCCTCATATGACTAGTCAAATCAAAAATCAAAGAAAAAATCTTATCATTTCTGAGTTAAAATTTTATAAAGTAAAACTAACTCAACTATATTAACTATTAAAGCAGTTCATCCATAACTTATGAATGGTAAAGTAATTCATGTAATTGGCAAAAGTTTAATATTAACTCCAATATTAACAAAAACTTGAATAAAAATCAAGGAAATTATACCTACTGCTAAAATTCTATAATATTCATCTCTAACGGATCTAATTTTATATAATACATACCATACTAAAGAAAAATAAAGTAACAAAAGTACTAAATTACCTATAAATCATATTTCTTCTGAAAAAGCTGCAAAAATAAAATCAGAATAAGCTTCAGGAATATATCAAAATTTTTGAAGTCATTTTCAATATCATTCTCCTAAAAATCATCCAGCTCAAACAGCAATTAAAGCTTGTTTAGTTTGCCATCATATTCATCTTCAACTAGTATCAATATCTGGATTAATAAAAAAATCTATCCTTTGCCTTATATAAGAAAACTGCATTCATATTCATAAACCTAAAACTATTCACAAAAACAACAATCATAACACATATTTAATTTTACCTCAAACATACCAATACATTATTAACGCCACAGGTCATAGTACTAATAATGTACCTAAATCTGGAATTAATAAAAAAATAAAAAAGAAAATAGAAATAACTATTACAAATTGAATAAAACCATCAAAATAAGCTAAAAACTTCTTTTTCTTCAAAAGCCATCAAGATAAAAAAATCACAAATCATAATTTAAAAATTTCTGCCGGTTGAATAGTAGAAATTCAAGGAATATAAATCCATCAAGATGCTCCTTTAAGTTTTAGTCCTAAAGGAGTAAATACCAAAAGTTGTAAAAACAAAACTATTAAAAAAATTTTATTTTTATATTTTTTGATATACTCTAAAGGAATTTTATAAACTAAGTATCCTACAATTATTCACAATATTAAATATTTTATATGTCTAAAAAAATAAAAATAATTAGAAGGTTCTCCAAACATATGCAAAGTTAACTGAAAAGACTGATATATACTAACAGAGTATATAGCTAACAATCAAAAAAAAATCAAAGCTCATCAAATTAAAAAAACTCGCATTAAATAAAAATAAAAAATTATAAAAAAATTATAAAAGCATCTTTAAAATTAATTTTTTTATTTTGAGTTGCAAGCTAAAAACTGAATAAATGTCAATATAAAATAATAAATAAAAATATCTATTAGATAAACATTTTATACCACATTTTTTATTTTAAAACTTGAAAATACAAAAATTAATTTTATATTAAAAGCGTAAAATAATATTAGTCCTGTATTCAGGACTAATAGACACTAATAGTTGACCTCGTCCACCAGGACAGAGGCAACAAAAACTGGTGGGGAGGCAGGGTAAAAATTATTAAATTTGGATATGACCGTGTGTAGGTATTAACTTTAATAATATCTACAGACGGTTGTATCCAACCGGCCCTGCCTCCCCGGCAGGGCCGGTTATTTACCGGTCCTTTTCTTATTTTAAAAATTATTGTTTTTAAAAAATAAATGATTAAAAATAAAAATATTAAATTTAACTTTTTAAATAATTTAAAATGCAATTAAAACAAGAATTAGAAAAACGTGGTTTAATTTATCAATACACTGATGAAAAACTTTTTGAATTGTTTGACAAATGATGACAAACTTTATATCTTTGAATAGATCCAACTGCTGACAGTCTCCAACTATGAAATCTTGTTCCTATAATGGCAGCAGTAAATTTTATGAAAAGATGAAATAAATTAATTTTAATCTTAGGTTGAGCTACCGGAATGATTGGAGACCCTTCTGGAAAAGACAAAGAAAGACAACTAAAATCTCCTGAAGAAATACAAAAAAATGGAGAAAAAATATATAGACAATTAGTAGACATTGTAGACAGATTGTCTATATTGGCATGAAGAAAAATGCAAGTTGAAGTAGTAAACAACTATGATTTTTATAAAAATATGTCTATTTTAGATTTTCTAAGAGATGTTGGGAAATACATAACTGTCAATCAAATGATGGCAAAAGAATCTGTTAAAAGAAGATTAGAAAATCCTGAAAGATGAATAAGTTATACAGAATTTTCTTATATGCTTTTACAATGATATGATTTTTACTGGCTTTATGCTAAAAAATGAGTAAAGCTACAAATAGGTGGTTCTGATCAATGGTGAAATATTGTAACTTGAATTGAATTAATTAGAAAAAAATTAGGAAAAGAAGATGCTTATTGAATGACAGTACCTCTTTTAACAACTGCAGACTGAAAAAAATTCTGAAAATCTGAGGGAAACGCTATATGGATTGATCCAAATAAAAACACTCCTTATTTTGTCTATCAATACTTTATAAATATATCTGATGAAGATGTAGAAAAATTTTTAAAAATTTTAACATTATTACCTTTAGAAGAAATTGACCAAATAGTAAAAAAACATTTTGAAAAGCCAGAAGAAAGATACTGACAAAAAAAACTAGCTTATGAAATAACAAGATTCTTATTTGGAGAAAAACAAGCAAAAGATGCTGAAAATATTTCTAAACTTCTTTTCTGAAAAGAAGATAAAATGGACATACTTAAACAATTTGATGAAAACTGAATAGAAAATCTATTTAAAGAAGTTGGAGGTATAAAAATTTCAGAAATAGAGAAATCAATTTTAGATATTTTACCTGAATCTTGACTAGTAAAATCAAAATCAGAAGCAAGAAAAATGATTAGAAATGGTGCAATTTTCTTAAATGAGAAAAAAATAGAAAATGAAAAATATAAATTAACTGAAAATGATCTAATAAATTGAAAAGTGGCTCTTTTAAGAAAAGGAAAGAAAAATTATAAATTAATAATCAAAAAATAATGAAAAAAGAAATTAAATCATCTAACGAAATGATTTTACTATGAGAAAAGTTAGCTAAAAAATTTAATAAAATTTTATTATACTGAGACTTATGAGCAGGAAAAACACATCTTGTCAAATGATTTGCTAAATGACTATGAATAAACCCAGAAATAGTTACTAGTCCAACTTATACTTATGTCAACATATATAATAATAAATTATTACACATCGATATGTACAGAATAAACAATTTTGAAATACTATTAGACAAATGAATATTAGACTTAATTGATCAATTCGAATATATTTGTATAGAGCGACCTAAACGACAAGAACACTATACCGACGAAAGTTGGATAAAAATAATAATCGAAAAAGTATGAGAAAAGGACAGAAAAATAATAATTAAGTAAATAAAATTTGCCAAGGAAAGTCTGAGAAAAATTAGCTGAGAAAG
>CAYNHJ010000017.1:2741-5662 GCA_964397125.1 uncultured Candidatus Peribacteria bacterium | reverse complement strand
CTGAGAAAGACATTATAAAACATTTATTTTTCTCTTTTTAAAGCCTCTTCATGTATCATTTCCCAAATTTTTTCTATTAACTTTTCTGAAATTCCTAATTTTTTAGCTATATTCTTTCTAGACCTAAGAACCTGTTCCCATCTTTCTGGTTGTAAAGGTGCTAATCACAACTTTTTCTTTGCCTTACCAATTCTATCAACAATTAAAAATCTTTCAGCTATAAGACTAAGTATCTTAGTGTCTATATTGTCTATTTGTTGTCTACTCAACTGTATTCAAAAAAAATCTAATAACTTGTTTTCTAAATCATTTAAATCATCAAACTCAATAATCTTATCTGACAATCAATAAATAGACCAAAATTTATCTTTTACATTTTTATTTATAAATAAAACTATCTCTTTTTCTAATTTGTAGGCCATTCAAAGTTCTATAAACATACCCTCGGACTTATCAGGCCAGTTAATATAACATAAAACCAAATCACTTTCTTCAATTTTATTATAAGTTTCTTCTAAAACTTGGTTAGCTGATAAGTTCTGCCAATTTTCATCTAAATACCATATAAAACTGTTTATATCTAAATAATTTAAAACAAACCTTATCAAATTCAACTCTTTTACTAAAATATCTTCTGGGACTCACGTTTGTTTATAAGATACATAAACTTTCATTTGCCTTAATTCTATTTAAAAATATAAACCCTATCTATTATGTCTTGCAACAACTAATCACCAAATCTTACAATCACTACAAATAGATTTTATACATTCTGCAACTTTTAAAATAGTTGTTCAAGTAGTTGTCAAATCATCAACAATAATTATAGTCTTTCACTTCAAATTGATATTTAAATTATTGAGAGGATAAAAAACATTATCTAAATTTTTTAATCTCTGGTTACGGGATAGACTCAATTGAGATTTAGTATTCTTAATTTTTTTACAAATCTTAATAAAAGGATAATTTCAAATTTTAGCTAAATTTCTAGCTAATTGTTCTGATTGATTATATCACTTTTTAATTATTTTCCTTGACCAAAAAGTTGGAACAAAAGTGATTATAACATTAGAAAAATCTATTACATCATTAGTTAAAAATAAATTATACAATCTTTCTGATAAAAATTTTGCAACATCTTTATTATGATAATACTTCAACGATATTATTAGTTTTTTGATTACTTGATTGTAAGAAAAAGCTATCATTATTCATTCTATAGGAGGACCCTGGACAAGTTGACAACTTAGACACACCTGTCCATTTTTTGAAAACTTATGACATATAGGGCAAATCTCTGGATGAGAAATAAGTAGTTTCTTACAAGATTTACAAAGTCGTCACTCTCATTCTTTTTTACAATTTAGACAATATGTTGGAAATATCTTTTCTATTAATTTATGAAATAGAGCTAATAATGATATCTTCTTCATTCAATAATTGTCTTAACTCTAAATAATTGCTCCAACAAAACTGCTAAAACAACCAAATGTGACATTGTTATTTTTCAAAAAGAAATTTTTGTATCTATAAAATTAGCTAATTTATCTTCATCTAATCAATAAGGTCAACCTATAATAAATGTTAAATTAACATTACTTTTCACTATTTTTACAATATCTTCTGTAGAAACATTCTTTCCATTTCTAGAAAGAAGAATTTTATAATTTTTATCTTTTTGTAAAAATTTTATAATCTTTTCTGTATCCTGTTTAACTATCTGTTGTACATTTCAACTTTTAGATGGTTTAATTTTTATAATCTCAACAGACTTTCAAAGCATTTTTTGATAATGAAACACCACTGACTGAAAATCTTTAAAAGAATCAGAAACTGTAAGAATTTTTATTTTCATAGATATTTTTCAATTTTTGAAGTCCTAAAATAAGTAATCAACTTAATATTCTCCCCTTCAAATTTTAAAACCAATACATGGAGATATTTTTTACCTTCATCTAATTTCATATACAATTTCACACCATCTTCTTGATCAACTATCTTATTTGGATGAAGAATAATATCTCTTATCAACTCTAAAGTAAATTTTCTAGTTTTATATCTTTCAAGAAGATGTTTTGTAAATATTAATCACATTTTCCAACTCTCATCAAAATAAATATTTAAAAATATCTTTCTTACTAGCATTGAGAATTTCTATTCAAATTACTTTTCAATTTTCATCATAATCAACAATAATATCTTTTTTTATCTCATCACTTTCTACATAATTTCCCTCAGAAATTTTTACATACATTGCATCAGCTTCGGGATCATATGAAATTTTTAACTCAGGTAACAATTTATTATACATCGCTTAAGTACAATTAAATTATAAAATGACTTAAAACTTTTATTTTTCTCTTATCTATTCACCGTTTAATCAAAATATCTACCATAAAATCAGAAGGTATCAAATGAACATCTACATATTTTACCAAAATTTTCCTTAAAAAATATAACTTAAAATATTTCAAAAATCAATAAATTTTCAATAAAATATTAAACTGTTTCAAAGACTTTAACCATTTTTTAAAACTAAACGGCAAAATAAGATCTCAATAATCATAAACTTTATCAGCAAAAGGGGCAAAATAGCCTAAATCATGATACATTATAAATATTTTTCATTTAAAACTTTTAACTGCTAACAAACTTAATGGTCAAAACGCCCTAGATACACTATGAAACCGAATTATATCAGGATTAAATTTTTTGATTTCTTTTTTTATTTTTAAATATCAAAAAATATTAAAAAAAGATAAAAATAAAAAAAACAGTCTCTTTACACGAGACTTTCAAACTTTATATCAACAAATTTTTATTTCAAATCACTTGTTTTGCAAAATTTGCTTAACCTGATAGATATAAGTTTCTATTCAACCTAAATCACGATCAATATAGTCAGAAACTATAAGAATTTT
>CAYNHJ010000017.1:1272-2641 GCA_964397125.1 uncultured Candidatus Peribacteria bacterium | reverse complement strand
AGTTGAGTTGAGTTGAGTTGTGTTGTGTTGTGTTGTGTTAGTATTCATCAATTTTACAATTTTAATCTATATTTAAAAATCTACAAATCTAATAATCTATATATCTTCTGCTCTTCTGAAATGGTCGGTGCAGGAGTCGAACCTGCGACCTTCCCCATGTCAAGGGGACGCTCTCACCAACTGAGCTAACCGACCGTTTCAGAAAAGCAAAATCTTCTGAAACCAGCCACGGACCGGGCTTGAACCGGCGACCCCACCCTTACCATGGGTGTGCTCTACCTACTGAGCTACCGTGGCGTTTCAAAAGAACTAAAGATAAATAGAACAGTAGATCCAAAGATAATTTTATAGTCTCTATATCTTTTAATCTATTGCTCTCCTGAAACGGCCGTTGCTCTACCGACTGAGCTACAAGCCCATTTAATGGCAGATTTATAATAACTATTTAAATAACTTTTTCAATTGAAATAATCTTTTAATAAATTATAAATCAAATTATCTCTAAATAATTTTTTATCACTTTTAGAATATAATTTTCAAAAATCTTATGAAAGCCGTTATTACTGCTGCCGGATATTGAACTAGAATGCTCCCTATAACTAAAACTATTCCTAAAGAACTTTTACCAGTATGAAATAAACCTGTTATCCAATATATAGTAGAATGACTTGTAAAAAACAACATAAAAGATATTATAATAGTAACCAGTCAATGAAAAGAAGCAATTGAAAATTACTTTGATAAAAACTATGAATTAGAAGAACTTCTAAAAAGAAAATGAAAAGAAAAATTAGCAAAACAACTAGAGCAAATTAAATTTTTGGCAAATTTTTGTTTTGTTAAACAAAAAAAACAGCTATGATTTGCTCATGCAATCTTAGAAGCTGAACCTTGGATAAATGATGAATATTTCATTTTAACTGTTTGAGATACGATTTTTGATGAAAAAATATTTAAGGAAATTATTAATATATACAATAAAACTAAATCTACAATAATTGCTTTAAAAGAAATACCTAAAGAAGAAACTTACAAATATTGAGTTGTAAAAATTGAAAATTGACAAATTACCGATATGATTGAAAAACCCAATCCGCAGGAAGCACCTTCAAATTTAATAATGATAGGAGTTTACATTTTACCTAAAAAAATTTTCAACATCATAAAACAAACACCAATTGACAAAAATAAATGAGAAATTCTATTACCTGACAGCCTAAAACTACTAATGAAACAATGAGAAAAAATTTATCCTTATATTACAAAATATCCTGTTTGGGATACTGGAACTCCTGAAAATTGGTTAAAAGCAAATATTGAAATATTCAAACAATCACAGACGATTTAATCTCAATCACAGACAATTAAA
>CAYNHJ010000017.1:0-1172 GCA_964397125.1 uncultured Candidatus Peribacteria bacterium | reverse complement strand
TTATTTATTAGGATTTTCATCTACACAAATATACCAATCTTTACATTCAAAATTCTTTTCATTTTCTTCAGCCTTTTGTAAACTATCTGCTGGTGGAACAATTACCTTATCTCCAAATAATTCATTTTCAGGCCAGTTTGCAGGAGTTGCTCTTCAATATTTATAAGAAAGTTGTATAGCATCTAACAATCTTAATATTTCTTTAATATTTCTACCATTATCTAACGGATAATATAATAATGCTGCTACTTTTCCATCTGGATCAATAATAAATACAGATCTTACTGTATGAGAGTCATCAGCATTTGGATGTAACATTCCGTAAAGATATGCTATTTTAGGATGTGCAACTATTGGGAACTCTATATCAACACCAAATTTCTCTTTAATATTTTTCACCCATGCTATATGAGAATGAACTCCATCTACTGAATAACCTAAAAGTTCAGCATTTCTCTTTTTAAATTCATCATAATGTTTTTGAAAACTAATAAATTCAGTTGTACAAACTGGTGTAAAGTCTGCTGGATGTGAAAAGAATACTACCCATTTACCTTTGTAATCTTCTGGGAATTTAATAACTCCTTTTGTAGAAGGTGCTTCAAAAGCTGGAGCAGGTTCACCAATTAAAGGAACATTAATAGTTTCTAATTCTTCAAATTCAAACTCTTGATTTGTCATGACTTTATTTATATTAAGATATAAAATTTAATAGCACCATATATAATGGCACGCTATATTTATAAACAATTATTTTAAATTTTCAAGAGAAAATGAAAATGAAATTCATTTCCATTTGAAACACTTTCAAAAATAATTATTTTTATATTGCAAAAATTTATATTATTAGCTTGTTATTTTATGAAAAGAGATAAAATTGTAGATTATATCTTACAAATTTGTAAAAATAACCATCTAACATTAGATGAAATTTATGAAAAGATAAAAGAAAATTTTAAAGTATGAAAAACTACAGTATATAGAACTGTAGAATTCTTAGTACAACAAAATAAATTAAGAAAAATTGTAAACATCAACAAATTTACTTATTATGAAACCATTTATAAACCACACTTTCATATCATAGATGAAATGTCTTGAAATATTATTGACATTGAAGAAGATGACATATGTATAAACTCAAAATTGCTAGAAAGATTTGAAAAAATTTA
>CAYNHJ010000016.1:4628-12424 GCA_964397125.1 uncultured Candidatus Peribacteria bacterium | reverse complement strand
CATCAAATGTAAAATTAGCTAGTCAATTGACTGGTTATAAAATAGAGATAGTTTAAATAAACTATATTTATTTTGTTTATGAGTTTTAATTGATGATATTAAAAATTTTAGATAAAAATAAATTAGCTGAAATACGAAGATGGAAATTTTATAAGTTAAAATTTAGTTGAAAGGATTGAGATTATGCTTTAGTTTCTTCTGATGGAGGAAGTTGAGTAGTTGTTTTTGCAAAAGATAAGAAAGAAAATGTTTGTTTATTAAAAATTTATCGTCATGCAATAGAAAATTTTTCTCGAGAAATAGTTAGAGGATGGATAGAAGAAAATGAATCTTTTAAGGATGCTGGTATAAGAGAGTTTCAAGAAGAGTTTTGAATAAGTGATGATCCTGTTAATAGTGAAGTATTAGGTGATTTGTATATAGATTCTTGATTAATAGATCATAATATTAAAGTGGTTTTTCTACAGTTTGAAGATTTTTCTAGATATAATGTTTGGAAAAAATTGGATGGAAGTTATGAAAATATAGTAGAAAGAATTTTTTTGCCATTAAAACAGTTTGAAAAATGGATTGCGAAAAATATTATAAAAGATAATTTTACGTTAGCAGCATATAGTTTAGTAAAATCTAAATGATTGATTTAGAATTTATTTTTATTTAATTTCTATATCATGTCAATTTATGATAAATATGAAATGGTTATAGGATTAGAAATTCATGTTAAATTAAATAGTCCTAACAAACTTTTTTGTCAATGTAGAAATGAACAAGATTTTTCTAATGTAAAACCTAATAGTAATATTTGCCCTGTATGTAGTTGACAGCCTGGTGCTTTACCTGTGTTAAATGAAGAACCGTTGATAAAGGCTATTTTGCTAGGGTTTGGTTTGAATTGTAAAATAAATTCTTTTTCAAGATTTGATAGAAAGTCTTATTTTTATCCTGATTTGCCAATGGGTTATCAGATAACTCAATTTGAAATTCCTACTAATGGAGAGTGAAAGGTAAGTTTTTGGGTTAATGATTATAGTGAGGTAAAAACAATTTGAATAGAAAGAGCTCATATTGAAAACGATGCGTGAAAAACAATTCATGAGGGTGGTAAAGCAATGCTAGATTTTAATCGTGCATGAACACCTTTAGTTGAAATTGTTACAAAACCTGATTTTAGATCAGCAGATGAAGTAATTGAGTTTTTAAAAGAACTTCAAAGGATAATTAGATATAACAATATTTGATATGCTGATATGGAAAAATGACAGTTGAGATGTGATGTTAATATTTCAGTAAGACCTAAATGAAGTGATAAGTTGGGTATCAAAGTAGAGATGAAAAATTTAAATTCTTTTGGTGCTATTAGAAGAGCTATTGAACATGAGTTTAAAAGACAGGTTGATTTAATTGAGTCTTGAAAACAGGTGGAACAAGAGACAAGATGATGGGATGATGTTAATAAAACAAGTTATGTTATGAGATCTAAAGAAGATGCAATGGATTATAGATATTTTACTGAACCTGATTTGCCTCCATTAGTGTTAGATGAAAATTTTGTAAATAGTATAAAGGAAAACTTAGTGACTAGCCCTTTTAACAGGATTAAAATATATAAAGAAAAATATTGATTTTCTAAGGAATTTATAAATTGATTAATTTCTAATCATAGAGTTAATTTTTGGTTTGAAAAGTTAGTAGAAAAATGAATAGAACCTAAGCTTGCTGCAAAGTGGATTAATATGTATATTTTAAGGTATTTAGATGAGAGATGATTAAAGAATGTTTCTCAAGTTAAAATAGAAGATACTTATAATTGAATGAATGATGATGAAATTAAAATGCTTCATTGAAAACAATTTGAAGAATATGCTATATGGGAGTTAGGTAAGTTGCTTCCTTTTGATTTTGAAAAGTTTTACAAATTTTTGAAAATGATTCAAGAAGGAAAGATTTTGGAATCTCATTGAAAGCAAGTTATAGTAGAAATGTTTAACAGTTGAAAAGATCCACAGCAAATTGTAGAAGAAAAATGATTAAAACCTGCTGATGAATCTGAAATAATTTGAATAATAAAACAAGTTTTGGAAGAAAATCCTAAAGCTGTTGAAGATATTAAAAATTGACAACAGAAAGCAATTTGATTTTTAATATGACAGGTGATGAGAAAGTCTTGATGAAAAGCTGATCCTAAAATGGTTAGACAAAAAATAATGGAGTTGATATGATAGTTTTATTTTAAATTTTAAACTTGTTCACTAAAATGAAAATAATGGATTTTATTTATGATTCTATTGAGACTTTGAAGCAAGTTAAAGTGCCAACAAAAAAAGAAATAGTAAATATGACGGTGGCTGTAATAGTAATTGTAATTGTTTTATGAATTTATTTATGAGTTTTAGATTGGATATTTGTAAATTTGTATCAATTATTTTATGAACTTTTGAAATAGTTTATATATTTTTTTAGATTTATAATTTGTTTAAAATAAGATGGTTAAAAATTCTTCTCAAAAGATAAAGGTAAAGATAATACCAGATTCAGTTAGTGATGAATATAGACGGTATGTGTTATCAGTTGTTTCAGGACAAGAAAATTTAGTAGTTGAAAATATTAAGGAAAGAATTAAAAAACAACATCTTGAAAATAAAATAGTTGATTTTATGGTACCAACTTTTCCTGAGAAATATACTAACAAAAGAACTTGAAAAACTACTATAAGAACAAGGAAATTGTATCCAGGCTATGTTTTTGTAAAGTGTAAAATGGATGATAAAATATGGTATATTTTAAGAAATATACCTTGAGTTAGATTAATAGTTTGAGCTGAAACAACACCTATTCCTTTAACTGATGAAGAGTATAAAGCTATTTTAAGGAAAATAGAGGAGGCGAAGAAAAAAATGGAACATTCAATAAATCTTTCTGAGGGAGATATAGTAATAATAAAATCTTGAGAATTTGAATGATTAGAAGGAGTAATAAGTCAAATTGATACTAATAGATGATTAGCTTTGGTAAATGTAGAAATTTTAGGAAGGACTACACCAGTTTACGTTCCTTTTGATAAATTAGAATTAAAAGAATAATTTCATGAAAAGACAAGTTTTTTGGGCTGTAGTAGCTGTTTTGTTAAGTTTAATATTAATATATTTTGTTTATTTTATTTATGGCAATTGAAAAGAATTGTTTTTTAGTTTAAGTATAAAAAATGAGAAAATAGTAAATATTAATTCCTGAAAAGATATAATTTTGTCTGAAAAATTTAAAAGCAAAGAAGACGATTCTAATAGCTTTTTTTCTGGTGGCATTTATAATTTTTGAAGTTGAAATATGAATGATGATTATATTTCTTGACAAAAAAATGTTGAAGTAGATATAAATACAAGAATGCAAAAGAAAATGAAAATTAAAATATTTGCTATTGATACATGAAGCGTTTATTTATTTAGTGAAGATAATAAAAAACTTTTTACACCATTTGTTTTTTTCGAGCTAGAAGATTATAGTATAACATGAACGTTAAATATACTTTCATGATGAGAAATAATTATATTCTGGTCTACCGGTTTAACTTGTGATTTTTTTGTTAAAAATTTTTGAAATTATATTAAAATTAATTACATTTTTAATAAATCAATTTTGAAAAAAAATAAACTACCAGGTGAAAAGGTATGTTTTTTGAATATGGATGAGTATAAGAAAAAGTATGTTTTTTGGGGAATATTTCGGTTTGATAGATGGATATGGTTTAAGTTGCCTTTTAAACAGTATTATGACTGGAAATTAAAATTATATAAATTATGGACAAAGTGATTTAGAGATATTAGATTTTAATTTAGAGTTAAATGTCTTTGTTACAATTTCTTATTATAGTATCTGGTTTTATTTTTATTTTAATGGCTATAGACGCTTATCAGAGAAAAAGGTTTAATTTATTACATTTTCTTATTTTTTTTGGTTGAACTTGAATTCTGATATTATTTGCTTTGAATATTGAACTTTTAAATAGATTTTGAAAATTTTTTGGTGTAACAAGAGGTGCTGATTTGATTGTTTATATTTCTATTATAGTCTTATTTCGGTTTTATTTTGAGCTTTTAAATAGTTTAACTAAAGATAAATTATCATTTTCTAAATTTATATCAAATGAGGCAATAGATAATTTGTTAGATTATAGAAAAGATTTGTGAGAACAATTTTGGAATGAGATATATGATAAGTTGAAAAAAATTCCAAATGATGAAAAAAAGTACTTTCTTTTTTTGATTAGAGCTTATAATGAAGAAAAAACAATTTGAAGGGTTATTGATGATATTTTTAATTTTTGATTTTCAAAGATTATTGTTATAAATGATTGAAGTGTTGATAAAACTCTAGAGATACTAAAAAGAAAGCAAGAAGAATATAAAGATAAGGTTTTAATAGTTTTGTCTCATTTGGTTAATAGATGAGGATGAGCTGCCAATAAAACTGGCTTTAAGTTTTTAAAGATTTTTTGAGATAAATTGGATATAAAACGAGTAGTGACTTTTGATGCTGATTGACAGATGGATATAAAGGATATGGATAAATTTGTAGAAAATATAAGTATTTGTCAAAATAATAATTTTAAAATAGTGTTTTTATGATCTAGATTTGTAAAATGAGGATGAGCTGAAAATATTCCATTTTTGAGAAAAATTATTTTGTTATGAAGTAGAATAATAACATATTTTTTTAATTGACTCCGAGTATCAGATCCTCATAATTGATATAGAGTATTACCTTTAGAATTTGTTAAGCAAGTTAATATACAAAGTGATTGAATGACTTATGCATCTGAACTGTTAGAAGAAATAAAAAGGTTAAATTACAAAATTGTTGAAGTTCCTGTAAATATAAAGTACACTGATTATTCTCTTTCGAAGTGACAGAAAAATTCTAACGCTATAAAGATTTTAGTAGAGCTTATTTATAAAAAATTTTTTTATAAATAAAAATAATTAAGCCTTATATTTTTATTTTATTTAATATATATAAATCTATGATAATAGGTATTATAATTTGAATTCTAACTTTTTTAATATTAGTTTTAATACATGAATTTGGGCATTTTATAGCTGCTAAAAAAAGTGGAGTTAAAGTTTTAGAATTTGGTATTTGAATTCCTCCGAGACTTTTTACTTTTTGGCGTGATAAGAGCTGAACGGAATATACATTAAATTTACTTCCTTTTGGTTGATTTGTAAGATTAAAATGAGAAACTCCTGATAATAAAGAAGAATTTTTAGCTAAAGATAGTTTTATTACTCAACCTTTATATAAAAAATTTGTTATATTAATTGGAGGTGTATTTATGAATTTTATTTTAGCGGTGTTATTATTTTGGATAAGTTTTTTTCATTGAATTAAGCCAATGGGTATATTTCCTTACGGTGATTCCAATTCGTATTTAATGCCATCTTTAGATTTTGCTTTATCTCATTGATTAATTAGTTGAAGCAAAGAAGATTTTTATCCTAAAATTGTTTATGTTGTTAGTTGAGATAATAGATATTTGGCTACTAAATTATGATTAAAGAGTTGAGATGTAATTTTATCTATTAATTGAAATGAAGTTAATTTTATTAATTTAAGAAATGTTATTCAACAAAATTGTTGACAGTTAATAAAATTGAAACTTAAAAGAAAAGATAAAATTTTAGTTTTATCATGAGTATTATGAACATGACAATATTGTAAATTATGAATTATTCCAGTTGCGGCTTGAAGAATTACATTTAAAACTGTAAAATTTTGATTTTTTTCTTCTTTTGAAGCAGCAGTAAAAGAAATTTTTCAAGAAACTAAGTTAACTTTTAATATGTTAGGTATAGTTATAAAAAATTTATTAACATTTGATAAAGAAAAGGTAAAACAGACTATTTCTCAATTCTCAGGGCCAGTTTGAGCTGTGAAAGTATGAGAAATTATTTTGAATGAGTACTGATTTTGGCAATATTTAGTTTTTGCTGCAATGATAAGTTTAGCTTTAGCTATTTTTAATATTTTACCTATTCCTGCACTTGATGGTTGAAGACTTTTGTCAGTTGTTATTCAATCTATGTTAAGATTAGATCCTATAAGTTATTTTAAAATAGAAGCTCGGCTAAATATAGTTTTTTTTATTATTTTGATGAGTTTTTGAATTTACATTATGTGGTTAGATTTGCAAAGATTTTGGTGATTAGATTTGTAATGTTATTATTTATTTTATTTTTCATTTGAGATGTATTTATACAATTTTTTTCAGTCTGATTTATGGAGAAAAATAAATAAAGATATATATAAAAAGTCTATTTTTGAAATAACTCTTTCAGATTGAAATACATATTGGTGAGTAGTAAAAGAAAAAAGTAAAGGTATTTTGACTTTTAGATGGTATCAACTTTTAGGTGTTAAATTTGAAGATCTTAATTTGGAAAAAGATATTAAAGTTATAAAAAGAGATTTTAAGATATCTTTTGGAGATATAATGTTTCAGTTTGGTTTTATAGATAAAATATGAGTTTTTAATTCAAAACAATACAAAGATAAAAGAATTGTAGATTTGATAAATCAAGAAAGAGGAAATGTTAATAAAATTTTGTTTAAATATTGATTAAAACCTAGTTTTAGGGAGAATATGCCTAAGTGAACAGTTATTGTAGATTTAAATGTGAAAGATGAAGATGAGTTTTATAAAAGGTTGTCTTCAAATGCTCGTAATCATTACAATAAATGAAAAAAAAAGTGATTAATTTTTGAGATAGCTTCTTTAAAGGATTGGGATAATTTTTATAACTTACGAAAAGAGACTGCATTAGAAAAATGATTTAATATTATACCTAAATTTATGTTTGATAGTTTAAAAGAATTTTTAGTAAAAGAAAAAGCATGAGATTTATTTATAGTAAAGAATTCAAATTGAGATATAGTAAGTGGTAGTATATGTTTGTTTGATAAAAGTAATAGAGTTTTAATATATTTATATTGAGCAACTAATAGAAGCTATTGAAATATTGGTGCTCATCAGTTTTTAAAAATAGAAATGTTTAAATGGGCTTATAGACAGTGATTTTTGTGGGTAGATCTTTTATGAACTCCTTCTTTTGTAGAAA
Organism: uncultured Candidatus Peribacteria bacterium; assembly: GCA_964397125.1. Lineage (GTDB taxonomy): Bacteria > Patescibacteriota > Gracilibacteria > Absconditabacterales > Absconditicoccaceae > JAMOTU01. The sequence continues at coordinate 5,312 of CAYNHJ010000016.1, read as the reverse complement.
GAGATAGCAGTCTGCGATGAGTGTGAAGATTTAAGTGGTCTCTTTGAGGCCGGCAAATTGAATGGTGGGGAAGTTATGATTATATTTTTAATAAAGGTTTATATGAATTATTCAAACTACTAAGAAAAAAATAAGAAAAATTAGATAATTGTTAGATATTTTAAATTTTATATTTATATATGATGAAAAAAATTAAAGAGTTTTTAAAAAAGACAATTTTCTATCCTTTTTATAAAAAAACTAAAGCCAATTTCTACAGAATTATAAATCTTAATCCACAGAAGGATTTGTTTATTATTTGAGTTACTGGTACGGATTGAAAGACTACTACAGTAAATTTGATACAAAAGATTTTGAATGACAATTTGTGACTAACAGCTAGTATAAGTACTGCTCAAATTAAATTATGAAATGAAGTTTTACCAAATTCAAAAAAAATGACATCTTTTGATCCTAAAGATTTATACTTTTGGTTGAATTATTTTAAATCAAATTGAGTTAAATATGTAATTTTGGAAGTTTCCAGTCATTGAATTGCTCAGTATAGATTTTGGTGAATAGATTTTGATATGGCAGTTTTGACGAATATTTCAGCTGAACATTTAGATTATCATTGAACTATTGAAGAGTATGCTGAAACTAAAAAGAAATTATTTTTAAATGTTTTGACAAATTCTAAACCTG
>CAYNHJ010000016.1:0-4528 GCA_964397125.1 uncultured Candidatus Peribacteria bacterium | reverse complement strand
TATGCTGAAACTAAAAAGAAATTATTTTTAAATGTTTTGACAAATTCTAAACCTGTAAAATACGCTTCTTTGCCAAAAGATGATGAATGGTGAAGGAAATGGATGGATGAATTAAGTTTTGATAAAATGATTGATTGGTGAATTGTAAGTTTTGCAACTTTAAGAGGAGAAAATATAATTGAAAGTTTAGATTGATTAGAGTTTGATATTAAGTATTTGTGAAAATATTATCATTTTAAAACTAAAAATTTGTTAGGTAAATATAATGTTTATAATATTTTAGCAGCGGCTAGCGTAGGAGTATTGTTAGGTTTAGATTTAAATAAAATTGCAAAGTCAGTTGAAGATTTTGAGTGATTGCCTGGTAGACTTCAAAAAATAGTTAAAAATTGAAAAATTTGGTTTGTTGATTTTGCACATACACCGCAAGCTTTAGAAGCAGTATTGAGTTTTCTTCAGAAAGTTAAATGAAATAGAAAAATAATTACTGTTTTTTGAGCTCCTGGGAATAGAGATAAGTTTAAAAGACCTCAGATGTGAAAGGTGGTTGATAATTTTTCAGATATAATAATTTTAACAGATGATGATCCTGATACAGAACCTAGGTATGATATAATTGCTGATGTTTGTAGATGAATTACTAGACAGGAGTGAGATAGGTTTTATATTATCCCGGAGAGAAAGCTAGCTATTAAATTGGCTGATGAAATTTCTAATGAAGGAGATATTATTTTAGTCGCTTGAAAATGACATGAAACTGTTCAATTGACAAATTTTTGAAAAATAAAATGGTCTGATGTAGAGTTTATAAAAAGTTTATAAATTTGACAAATTTAAGGTTTTTTATTATAATATTTATTTAGTAATTTTAAATTTTTAAATAATACTTAAATGACACAAAATTATGAAGGATTTAGGTTTAATCAGCAGAGAGATAGAGAGGAAGAAAATGGAAACCAAAATAATCTTCCAAAAAAACTAAAAAAGCAGTTAATTTCTGAATTTTTAAATTATACAAATTTAGATAGATTTCAGAACTTCAAGTGAAAACCAACTTTACTTATTTCTGATTTTATAAATTATTTAGAAGAAAAGAAAAAAAAGGAGTTAATTGAATATTTAGAAGAAGTTTTATGATGACCTATAACATTAGATGATATTATTAATATTTGAGTAGAATTAGGTGCTTTTACCAAAGTTGATATTTTGAAAAAAATAATCTTTTCAGATGATGAAAATTTAAATAAAATTCTTTTTAAATATTTTTATTCAAAATTTATAAATTCTTTGTCTAGAATTAAAGCAAAAGATAGGTTTTTAAATTATTACTGGCAACAATTTATTTATCAAGAAAATGTTAATGAAACAAATCTAAATTTAAGAATTTTTATAAAGTTATTAGAAAAATTTTTACATTATTTAAAACAGAGAGGATTTACTAAAGAAGAAATTTGATTTTTTAAAAAAAGTTTATTTTCTATAAATTTAAAAGTATGAGATTTTCTCAATTTTTTGGAAAAAGAGTTAAATTTAGACAAGACATTGATTAATCAAATTAAATCTACAAGTATTTTATCTGAAGAATTAAATAAAAAAATTAAAGATTTAAGATTAGGTGAGTTATTTAAGTGAGTTTTTGAAGTTGGATTTAAGGATTTTCTAAAAGAAACTAAGGAAATTTATAATAGAGTAAAAAATAAAGAACTTAAATGAATTTTTGACATTTCTTTAGAAGATATTTTTGATGTTGGAAATTTATCTAAATCATTAAGTAGAGAGCATCTTTCAGATGAACAGAAAAGTTATATAGATGGTAAGTTAAATGATTTACCTGATGAAATATCTCAAGATTTAAGAGAGCAGATTGAGTTTGATTTGATATTATTAACAAAATTGAAAGAAAAAGTTTCTTCGGATCAAAAGTTAATTATTGACATTCTTGAAAAAATAGTTTTAAGTTTGTATGATAGTGCTAGTTTAAATAGTGAAGAAAAAAAGAAACTATTGGAATTGTTTGTAAAATGAGGTGTTAATAGATTTATAGATAAAGAATTTTCTTTTTTATCTTTTGAAGATAGAGAAAATTTAGCTAAATTTTTTCTTAATTTTTACAAATTTGATTGAGATTCTAAAGTTAAGATATGAAATGAAGTAATTTTTGAAAGAGATTTTGTAAACCTAGGTTTTCAAATTGAAGATAAGTGAATTTTATCGTTGAAGCCTAATTTGTGGGTGAATATTTATGGAGACGATTTGATAGATAGTTTTGTTGATTTTTATGAGAAAAATGTTTGAAGAATTTTTACGATATCTTTGAATTGAAAAAAATTAGTTATTCCTGGAAGTTCAAAAGTAAAAATAAATTTAAAGGACTGAAGTCAATTAATTGGCCAATTTGAGAGTTTTAATAATGAGATTGTTGAATTAAAGATTTGAAATGAGATAAAATCTATAAATATTGATCAAATAAATGATATTGTAGTTGAAAAAAAACAACTTTTTTTATTGTGAAATGAAATAGAAGATTTTAATAAGTTTTTAGTTTATTATTATTTGTGAAAAAAACATTGAAATATTAATAGAAAAATGGAAGAGGTAGTAACAAATATTGTTGATGAGTGAAAGAAACTCATTGAAGAGGAAGAAGAAAAGAAACAAAAAGAAATAGATTTACAAAATATAGAAAAGTTTTGGAATAGTTTAGAATGAGAGACTAATGCTGAATTTGAGAAATGAAATAATCTTTATATTCTTTTGCCTGATATGAAGTCTTGATTGGTTAGACCTTTACCACAGTCTTATTTTATAAGATTATCTATAGATAAAATTGATAAAAATAATCAAAAGATATGCTTCAGTTTTCATAATACTTATGGAATAATAAATTTTAATATTAGAAAAAATTTTTGTCGTAGTTTTGAAGATTTTAATAGTCTTTTAAAAAAATTGCAAAGTTACTCTTATAATGAAATTTTTAAAGCTAAAAGTTATAATAATTTTGAAGATTTTTGAAATAAAATAAAATTAGTAAAATTTAAATCAAATTGGAATAATTTTGCTAAAAAATTAGAACCTTGGCAAAATTTAAAATTGAAATCTTGAAAACTTGTAAAAGATGTTCAATGAAATGAAGAGGAAGTAAGATATATTTGACTTTCTTTTTATGAAGAAACTAAAGATTGAGATTTAAAAGAGAAGTGGATTTTTTATAAGATTAAATTTGATAAAGATAAAGTTATTTTAAAATGAGGGAAAGATAGTGTTATTTTTGATTATAATGGCTTTTATGCTTTTATTTTAAATAGTTGAGTTAAACCTTTAACTGAATCAGAATATAAGATATTAAGTACACCGATGGTAAAGTCAGCAAATATAAAGAAAAAAGGCGGTTGGTTAAGTATTTTATCTTTACGAACTACTTTTAAAAGGTTGCCAGAAATGATTAGGCGACATATGGAACAGAGGGAAAAATTTGAGAATGCTAGATTAATGCAACGTTTATCTAAAATAATTCCAGAAATTTGGCTTTTATCAGATGTGAAAGCTGAACTTGTAGCAGATTGGGATGCAAATGTAAATTCTACTATACAAAATTATAAAAAAAGATTGATGATGGAAGACCAGTGATGAGGTGTTCATGCATGGAGAACTGCAAGAATTATTAAAAAAGAAATTATGGATTACATTGATAAAAAAGGTGAAATAAAAAATTATAGAATGAAATTAAAAGCAGCATGATATCTGCTTTATGCAATAGAAAAATGACCTGATTTTTATTTTAGAGCATTGAGAGTTTATGCTGGAAAATGATATTGGGTTAAAGCTTTGTTATGAAAGCAACATTACGAGATTTTTAAGTCGCAGTATGAGAAATTTAAATTGAAAGTTATAGAAAATTCTACTGATGTTCAATTACAACATAAGTTAGCTATTTTTGAGATGGAATATATTTGGTCTAATGTTGGAAGAAATCTTTTTTGAAGTTCTTTTCCTTCAGTTTTAGAGGGTTTAGTGAAAAATATGGTTTGAGGAGATTTGATTTCAAAAATAGAAAAAGATGAGGTTGAAAAATATAGTTATGATTGGCAAGCTGCAGGAATGAATAGTTATTTTTCGAATAATAGAAAACCAAATTGGGTAGGAGCTTTAGTTGCTAGAGCTCAATTTGTGCAAACATATGAGGAATATGAGAGATTTTATAGAGATTTGATTTGAAGCGTTATTTCTTGATTTACTTGAAATTTATCTCAAGCTCAAAGATCAAGATTAAAAAAAGTGGCTAGAGCTTATTGATATTCTGATTTTTTATTTTCTGTTCATTTTGATGGTCATAGACATATGTTAAAATTGATAGATATTATAGCTAAAAAATTATGATATAATGATGTTTTTGGAGATATTAATATTTTTGTAGATTGAATATGACAAATAAAAATAAGAGATTTAATAAATAAATATTATTCTGACGATCTCTTAAAGTTGACTGTTAATTGAAAAAAAGAAACAGTGTATAATGTTATTTTTAAGA
>CAYNHJ010000015.1:0-13055 GCA_964397125.1 uncultured Candidatus Peribacteria bacterium | reverse complement strand
TAAAAAAAATTGAAAAATCAAAGGTAATTAATTTGTTAAAAAAATTGGATGATTCTCATCTTAACCTTTCAGGAGGATTTTCTATATTTGGGATTTGAGTTTCGTATGATTTTAGATTTGAGAATTTAAATTATTAGTTTTTAAATAATGATAGAAAATTTTGAATTTTGAAAATTGATAAGGATATTTAATAATTCATTAGATTTGTATCAAAAGAGGAGAGAGATTATAGAAAAAATAAAAGAATTGTGATATTATGAAAAAAAAATTCGTAAAGAAGATTTTATAGAGTTGTTTAGAGAATTAATATTGATTGATATAAGTGAAAAATTAAGAATTAGACTTGAAGATATATTTTCATTTAAAAAAAGAGATGATGATATCTATTTAGTTGCTATTATATGATTTGAGAAGTGGTTAGATTTGTATAAGCAGAAAAGTAATAATTTTGTAGAAACTATTGATCCTGTGGATTTTTTTACTTATTATATAATGGATGAGATAATATCATTAGTTGATGAAATTTTATCTTTTTTGTATGATGATTTTTATAAATTTTTAAATGAAAAAGATCTTTTTGTTTATGTTAGTTGAGAAAATTGAGATGTTTTATATTTAAATTGATTCTATGTTATAGAAAACATTTGGGAAGAAATTGAAAAGGTAGTTTTATTAAAATATGTTTTAAAAAATAAAAAGTTTTATGTAAAAAAATTGAATGACAATAAGAAGTTTTCTGATATAAATTTTTTGAATGAAGTTTTTGTTGTTAGAAAAGTTGTAATAATTCAACAGTGATTAGTAGAAGATTCTAGTTATGAGGTAATAGAGAAATATAAATTTTTTTTATATAGTGTATTGTTTTTTTATCTTTTTTATGATTCAGAGATTGATAATTCTTATTTTGATAGAGTTTTTAAAAGATATGTATCTAATCTTTTTCTTATAGCAGGTTATAATTTAAATTTTAATCAAGCTAAAGAAAGGTTGATTAAAGATTTAAAGTTGAAAGAAGAGGAAAAGTTAATAATTGATGTAACTTTTTCTTTTTTAGAAAAGAAATTGATAGAAAATCTATTAACCGATGAAGGAGAAATAGAAGATTTGTTTTTTAGAAGAATTTGATATCTATTTAAAAATTTTAAAAGGATAAAAGATTTATTAGATGAGAAGATTATATTTGATTTTCTTGAAGGGAAAATAGATGAAAGATATTTTGAGAGAAAAATAGAAGAATTAAAACTTGAAAAAAAATTAAAAAGGTATTTTGATATATCAGAAATACCTGAAGATTTGAAGATTGTAATGTTAAAGTTTGTTGATATTTATTGAGATAAAATTTCAAAAAATTTAAGGAAAAAAGTGTTAGAAGATAGAAAATTATTATTTTTTGTTGAAAATTCTGAGATTTTAAAGAAGCTTCCTGAGGATATATTAGCAGAATTGTTAGATAATAAAATAAGTTTTGAAGAGATAAAACTAATTTTTGAAAATTTAGGTGAAAATAAGTTTATTGAAGCTATTAGGCAATATGTTGAGTTAAAAAGTAGATATTTAATAGATATTGATTGGTTTATTGAAAAATATAAGGATATTAATGGTTATATTTATTTTATTGATAAATTGGAAAGATTGCAACAGGATATAATAGAAGCTAAAAGATTAAAATATCCAGATAAAAAATTGTTAAAAAGATTGGAAACTAAATTGGTTGAGATAAATATAAAGTTAAGTTTAGATGTTTTAAAAAATAAAATAAATAGTTTAGAACATGATTTAGAAAAATCGTGAATTTTAAATTTTATAAAGAAAAAGAAACAATTATTAGATTTGCTTTGATTGTCTGTAGAAGATGTTGATATTCTAGATTTTTATATTAGTATGTTGTGAGATAAAGATATTAAATTTTTAGCAAAATTTGATAGACAAATTTTAGAAAATGTTAAAAAGTTTCTAGAAAAAGTTTGAGTAAATCAGATTAAAAATATTTTAAAAAGGAAACAAAAATCTTGAAAAATTGAGCAAGTGCAGTCTTTTTGGAACAATTTATTTGAATATTTTGATGATATAAAAAAATTTGATATAAAAGATGTTAAAAAATTTGTTGATTCAGTAGTTTTTTATAGTTTTGATCAATATTTTGATAAAAGATGGGAATTTTTTGTAAATAATTTGTGATTAAATGACGAAGATAAAATGAATTTTAAGAAGAAGTTAACTTTATCTGTAAAGGATAATTATTTAAAGATAGAAATTGTAAATCAGATTTATTCTATTTGAAAGAAAATCAAAAAGTTATTTTGAAAAAATGAAGATATTTTTGTTGATGAGTTATATGAGTTTTATTTTAAAGTAGAAGATCAACTAGAAATTTTAGATCAAATAGAAAGTATTTTAAAATTTTTAGAAATTTTGGATGAATATTTAGATTTGTTATTTGTTTTGCCAGCATACGAAAGATTAGATTTAATTCAGAAATGAGCAATAGACTATGATAGAGTTATAAATTTAGATAATGAAATAATTACCAAAGTTAAGTGATTATATCTTGTTAGTCAAGATTCTCAAATAATAAAAGATTTTATTTTATCTTGAGAAATTGCTGAAGATTTAGAAAAGAAATCTGTAAGGGAAAATTGAAGTGTAGAAGAAATGAACGATTATATTAAGTTATCTGAAATTAGACAGAGAATAGTTAATTTATTAAATAAAAATAATCTTTTAACTTTTACTTTTGATGATATAATGAGTTTGTTAAGATTGTTGAAAAAACAATGACACGAAGTTTTAATATGAGAAAGGAAAAAATGAGATCATCATATATGTTATGTAAATTGAGTTTTGGTTGTAGTGCCATATAGAGAAAAATGAAAAACTTACCCTTCAAATACGATAGTTAGTATTGTCAAAAATATATTTAGATGAGTTTTAAAAAAGCAAAATAATTAGAACCGTCTTATTCAATTTTTATTTGATTGTTCTGTATTAATTTTATTTTCTTCAAAGTTTATATTAAAAAGTTTTAGTATTTCATTTATATCTACATTTTTTCACCAGAATTTTAAAGTATTTCAGTTTAATTTTGTTTTAACTCATAGTTTTTCTAGTTTTTCTTGAAGTTGCTTCAAAGTCTTGATTCTATCATAAGTTATTTTACCTTTTATTTTATTGTCATTTACGTCTATTGTATAGGTAAATTTTTTTCAATTTATTATTTGAGTATTTGAAAAGTGAAAATAAGTTCATGATTTAGGAGTTATATTAATTTCAAATTTGTTAGAAAAATTTTGATCTAATTGAGAAAACAGTTGATTCATTCTTTTTTTAATTTCTTGCATTTCTTCAAAAGGATCATTGAATTCATTTATGTCAGGTAATTTGAATATATTATGAGGAGTTAAATTATTATTGGGAACGAATTTATAATTTTGATTTAGATTAGTTTCATTATTTATTTTGTTTTCTAAAATTTTGATTTTTTCTTTTAGTTTGTTGTTTTCTATTTTTAGATTGTTATATTGGTATCATAAATAAGCTAAAAGAATTCAATCTATTAGGATAACTGCTATTAAAATTAGTAGAATATTTTTTACTTTCATAATTTCATTATTTATTTTGATAAAAAATAATAAAAATTTAGAAAATGAAAACAGATTATAATCAAAATATTACAAAAAAAATATTTGAAAATCAAGCTCTTTTTTTTAATATTTAACAAGCTTTTTAGATTTTAAAAGATTTAAATGCCAGTTTATAGAACTCATACTTTAGATCAGATTGATGAGTCTTTGTTAGATCAAGAAGTTATAGTTAGTGGTTGGGTTAATTCTACTAGAGATCATTGAGGAGTTATTTTTATTGATCTAAGGGATAGATATTGAAAAGTCCAAATTAAAGCTGATCCTCAGACAGTATCAGAGAAGTTAATGGATATTGTAAAAAAAGTAAAAGATGAGTATGTTATAAGAGTTAAATGAAAAGTAGTAGAAAGACCTGCTTGAACAGAAAATCCTGAGATTAAATCTTGAAGAGTTGAAATAGTTCCTGAGGAAGTTGAGATTTTATCTGAAGCACAGCATCCTCCATTTGAGGTGGCAAAAGAGCATCCTGTATGAGAAGAGATAAGAATGAAATATAGATATATTGACCTTAGAAGAGAGTCTATGAAAAATAATATTATTCAAAGACATAAAATACTTCATAGAATCTTTAATTTCTTATCAGATAAAGGTTTTCTTCATATAGAAACTCCATATCTTATTAAAAATACTCCGGAGTGAGCTAGAGAATTTATAGTTCCTTCAAGGTTTTCTCCTGGAAAATGATATGTTTTGCCACAGTCTCCACAACAACTTAAACAAATTTTAATGGTTGCTGGTTTTGATAAATATTTTCAAATAGCAAGATGTTTTAGAGACGAAGATTTAAGATGAGATAGACAGCCTGAGTTTACTCAAATTGATTTGGAAATGTCTTTTGTAAATGCTGATGATGTTATGAAAGTAACAGAAGATATGCTTTTAGATGTAGTTGAAAAATTATATCCTCAAAAACAAGTAATAAAAAAGCCTTTTCCTAAATTAAAGTGGGAAGAAGTTATGAATAAATATTGATCTGATAAACCTGAGTTGAGATATGTTTGAATGGAAATAGTTGATGTTTCTGATATTGCACAACAATCTGAATTAAAAGTGTTTAAAAATGTAGTAGAGGATTGATGAGTAGTTAAGTGAATGCTTGTAGATAAAGTTTTTTCTAGATGAGAAGTTGATAAATTAACTAAATTAGCTCAAGAAAAATGAGCAAAATGATTGGCTTATATAATCTTTGAATGATGAGAGGCGAAGTCTCCTATATTAAAGTTTTTTTCAGATGAATTGAAGTTAAAGTTATTTTCAAGATTATCTGGTAGAAAATTTAATAGTATAGAGAAAGCATTAGACTTTTTAAACTGAAAAACTGCTTTTTTTCAGGCAACTGATTGGTTACAAGCAGTAGAGATTTTAGGCTTTTTGAGAAACTATCTTATTAAAGAGCTTAATTTACTTAATTGAAAAGAAAATGAGTTGTATTTCTTATGGGTAGTTGATTTCCCAATGTTTGAATTAGATGAGGAAACTGGAGAAATATGAGCTATGCATCATCCTTTTACAAAACCTAAGGATGAGTATATAGATTTTATAAAACAAGTTTGAAAACAAATAAAAGAATTTAGAGAGCAGACTTGAAAATCTGTTAAAGAGTTCTTTAGAAAAAATCCTGATATTTTGAAAAAAATTTTAGAAGTTAAAGCTGATGCTTATGATATAGTGTTAAATTGATATGAAATTTGAGGTGGAAGTATAAGAATTACTGATCCTCAGCTTCAAGAAGCTATATTTGAAATTTTATGATTAACTCCTCAACAAATTGAGGAAAGATTTTGACATATGTTAGAAGCATTTAAATATTGAGTACCACCACATTGATGACTTGCTATTTGATTTGATAGATTGGTGATGATTTTGCAGAATGAACCTAATATTAGACAAGTGATAGCTTTTCCAAAGACTCAAAAATGAGAAGATTTGATGTTAAAAACACCTTCGGAAATAGATGAAAAGTTATTGAAAGAATTAGGATTAAGAATAGTTGAATAAATATTAGATTTTAATTGTTTAAATTTTAAATTATGCAAAATATAAGTTATATTTTACAAAAATATTGAGATATTATTAAAGAAGAAGTAAATGTTAAACAATTAGATATTTTACCTGATGATATAAAAGTTAAAAAGATATATGTGCCTATTTGATCAGTTATTTCTAAAAGATTTGGGAAAGATACTTGAAATATTATTAAATTTGCTAAAATGTGAAATGTTGAAATTTTAGAAGATTGAAAAATAAAAGTTTTTTCAGATGACTGAAAAGAATGGGTTTTAAATAAAGAAGATTATCAGGTAAGATTTGAAGGTTTAGATGAAAAAACTATGGCTGCTGAAGAAAATGTTGTTGTAAAACTTGATTTGAATATAACTGAAGAACTAAAAAAGGAAGGAATTGCAAGAGAGATAAGTAGATTTTTAAATCAGTTAAGAAAAGAAGCTAATTATAACGTTGATGATAGAGTTGTTTTGTATTTTAATACAGATGATAATTATTTAAAAGATGTTGTTAAAATGTTTGAAGAATTTCTAAAAAGAGAGGTTTTATTAAAACAAATTGTAGAAGAAGATTTGTCTAACGAATCTGTTCATGATATTTGTAAAGTTTTTGAGACTGATGAAGGTAAAAAAATTAAATTTTGTTTAAAAAAATAATTTAATCAAGATGAAGGAAAGTATGTTAAAGATATGAAATGTAGAATGGATTCATTTAATTAATCCCACAAAAGAGGATGTTGAGAAGTTGGTTACCAAATATAATTTTCATGATCTTATTGCTGAAGATTTGGTAGATTTGAATACACAAGATAAATTGGATATTTATGATGACTATATTTTTTTAGTGCTTCATTTTCCAAAATATGATAGGACAACGCAAAGATATCTTTTGAATGAATTTGATTTCATTTTATGAAAAAATTTTATTATAACAGTTACTAGATATCCTTCTTCACATATTTATAAAATAAGACAAGCTTACAAACAAGAAATTGAAACAGAAAAAGATGAAGAGGATAAGGAGTTTAAAATAACTCCTTATTATATTCTTTACAAAATTTTAGATGCTATGTATGATAAAACTGTTAATTTGTTAACTAAATTTTCTAAAGATATTTTTATGATTGAAGAAAAAATTTTTTGATCTAAGTTAAATGAACAGATATTGGAATCTCTTATGATAAAAAAAAGAAATGCTATTTTTTTGAAACATATTTATAAACCTCAAGTGGAAATAATATGAGATTTGTCAAGTGAAATAAATCAATTTTATAAAAAATTTGAAGAGGAAGTAGATATTTATTTTGAAGATATAGAATATAAATTAGACAAAATAGTTAATCAAATAGAGATAATTTTTGAAAATATAGGTAACTTAACAGATATTTACAATTCGTTGATGTCTATTAAAATAAATAGAATAATGACTATATTGACAATTTTTACTGTTATAATTTGAATTCATACTCTTATTGCTTGACTTTATGGAATGAATGTTTATTTGCCACTTAGTAATTGGCCTTATACTTTTTGGTTGATATTGTTTTTTATAATAGTTGTGACTATATGAATGATAGTTTTGTTTAAATTTATCAAATGGATATAAATGAAGAAAGTTTTTGAAATACTTTCTGATAATAGGTTTAAAAATAAAAAAGTATTAGAAAAACTTATAATTTATCATTTATGATGGTCTAAAGAAGATTTATATAAAAATTTGGATTTTTCTATTCCTTGAGATATATTAAAAAATATAATTAAGGATTACGAAGAATTTTATTTTCATAAGAAGCCTTTAGAGTATATATTATGATATGTAGAGTTTAAGTGATTGAAATTTGATGTAAATTCAGATGTATTGATACCAAGGCCTGAGACAGAATATATGATAGATTCTGTAATAGGTTATTTAGATAAAAAGGTTAATTTCTCAATAAATTTGATAGATTTGTGAACTTGATGTTGAGTCTTATGATTAACAATTAAAAAATTGAGATCTAAGAAAATTAAAAATTTGATTTTAACAGATATATCAGAAAATGCATTAAAAGTAGCTAGATCTAATGCTTTAAGATTATTTTGAGATTTAAAAAATATTTTTTTAATTAAAAGTGATTTACTTTCTAAAATATGAAATTTTTTGAAAGAAAGGTTTATATTAGTAGCTAATTTGCCATATATTCCTGATGAAGTTTTTGAAGAAAATGTAGAAGATAATGTTAAAAAATGGGAGCCTTCTATAGCTTTTCTATGATGAAAAGATGGATTAAATTTGTATAGAAGGTTACTGAATCAGTTAATTGTTAATAATTATTATAAAAATTTGGAGATTGCTTTTTTTGAAATGATGAGTTGGCAAGCAGAGAAGTTAAAAAATGAATATAAGATTTTTAATTTTAAAGTAGAAAAAACTTTTCATTTTAATATAGTAATTGTTAGTCTATATTTGGAGCACCACAGTTAGGACAAAAATTATAATCTAAAGAGTATTTTGTTTTGCATTCTTTGCATTCTGTTTTTAGATTTTCTCAACATTCTACACAATAATTATTTTCTTTATCATTAAATGTTCAACAGTTAGGGCATTGTATAGTAGTGGATATAATAGCTTCTCTTCGTCAATTTCTGTCTCGTTTATATCAAGTGGGTCTTATTATAAAATAATATAATAATCAAATAGGTCCTAAAAATGTTACTAAAAGAATGCTTAATATCTCTAAAAAGATGTTGTCAGTTCTGTTGGTAATATCTTTTGTAACCCATAGAATGCCCCATATCCACAGTAATGCTAACAGTCAATAAAAACCATAAATTATTTTATTTAAAATATCTAATTGAATTATTTGTTGTAAATTTTCCATTTTTATAAATTTATTTTTCTAAAAAGTCAGCATATATACTAATGTCTATTTTGTAAATGTTTCAGTTTCTATCTAGGATATATAATATTGGTTTTTTTATTAGTTGAATACTAACATCTACTGGATCTATATTTTTTAAATCAAACATCATATCATAATACAGTTTATAGCTTCTGCTGTAGTCTACAGAAGATTTATATGGTCTAGATTTGTAAATTCGTAATTGTTTATTGGTTTTATCATAAAGATATATTCTATTTCCATATTTGTTATTTTGGTCAAAAACAAAAATTTTTATATTATCACTTAAAGGATTTAGAAAAGTTGGTCATCAGTTTAAAGGAATGTTTCTTCATACTAAATTAATATTGTTATAGTAGCCACTTGGTCTTCGAAATTGATAAAGTTGTTTATTTTTTTTGGACCAAGCTAAGAATGTTCAATTACTATTATCTACTTCTATGTCAGAGAAACCAGAAGCAAAATTATTTTTTTCTTTTTCGAAATATTTTTTTTCAAAAGGATAATAGATAGCATTTTTAAATTTAGTTTGTGTTCATGGCAAATTGTCGTATCTTATTATATATATTCCTTTATCATTTAGTTTTTTTTCATTTGTTATAATAAAAAGTCTTCTTTGTAAATATTGGCTCAAATTAGTAATATTTTTAGGGAATCAACTAGTGGAAGTTACACTTTTTAGTCAAATTTTTGTAATATTGAATATATTTCCTTCTTTTGTCCAACAATATAATCAGTTTCACAAAAGATTATATTTACATCAATTAATTTTTATAGGTAAATTATAATTTACAAATTTAGCAGGTAAGTTTTTGTTTACAAAGTTAATTATACTTCCACTGGATCATCCAATAAAAAATTTTCCATTGTAGTAAAAGTATAATACTTTTCATAGTTGTTTAAATTGTTTAGAAGGTATAGAGGTTAAAAGTTTGTCTCACCAATGGTCAATGATTATAATATTAAAGTTGCTATAATATGTTTTTGTTAAAATTTTTTCTAATTTGTTTAATTCATTTACAAAGAGATTCTCTGCTTTACATTGTTTTATTTGGTTTAAAATTTGTTTATATTTTTCATTTTTTTTAGGGGAATCTGCTGGAATTTTTTGAAATAAGTCTATTTCTTTACTTATATCAGATGGTAAACAGTTTATTGTTTCAATTCATTTCTCTGAATGAATAATTATTTTATTTTTTTTATTTCAATTTGTTAGTATAAGATTGAAGAAAGCGTATATTATAAATATTATTAGAAAAATACTTATAGAGATAGAGATAGGGTATTTATATTGAATTAAAAAATTTTTTATTTTAGCTGTATCTATCTTTTTTATTTTTCAAAGAAAATCTTTTTTATTTGATTGTAGCTTATAAGATGGTAGTTTTATTTCTAAGATATTAATGAAGTGTAAATTAGAAATGGAAACTCTGGATCATATAATTTCTAAAAATTCGTCAATGATGTTTTTTTCTTCAATTCTTGCTATTTCATAAAGTTCTTCTAAGTCTTTTTCTTCTAGATAAGTAAAAATTTTTATTCAAGTAGTAATTATTTCATCCCCATCTTCTAAGGTTCATTCTATAATTTCAGAAAAGATATCTATTTTTCAATTTTCTGATTCGTTTTCTACTGAATAGATTAGTTGTCAATTTCTAAAAATTATTGTTGAGGTTTCTCAAATTAAACAGTTTAAATAGGTTTCTCAAATTACAATTTGTATATAACCTTTAATATTTATTTTTTCTATATTTTTTAACTTTTCAGCGAAAATTTGAAGTTTTGAATTAAACTCTTGAAGCTTTTTTTCAAAAATGTATTTAAATTCTTCTGAATCAGTTTCTATGGAAAGTCTTTCTATAAGTTCTCATAAAAATTCATTGAATAAGTTTTTTTGAAATTCTACAAATTGATTAGATAAAAAGAAGATAGCAGATTGAAAATACTTATCTTGTAATTTTTTTTCTATAACGATTTTAGGAGTTTCTTGATTTAAGTCTTTAAAAAAATTTTTAATTTCCATTCTAGTTATGATTTAAATATTAAAACTTTTATTTTAAAATTAGAATGATTTTAAAGATTTGCAAAAAAGTGTATTTTGGTTATAATATTATGAAAATAAAATTAATTGCAAGATTTATTTAACGTAATTTTTAGGATTGATTAAGATGAATATATTTAAATTTTTGTTTAATAAAATTAAGTATTATTATTATTTACCTAAAGCTAAAAAATTAAAATTTTTATTAGTTAAAATTCCAAAAAGAGATTCAGAATTAGATAAATCTCAAGATAATACTCAATCAATGAAACAAAATATAGAAATTATGAATCAGATACTTAAAAATGTTTACTCAATTTATAAAACTGACTTTGTGTCTCGTTTGCTATGACAGGATTATATTAGTTTAGAAATTTTAGTAGAAAAAGAAATTATTAAGTTTATAGTTGGTGTTCCAGAGGAATACGTAGACAGTTTTGAAAAACTTATTAGTAGCTTTTATCCTGGTAGTGTTATTGATGAAATTCTAAGACCTAAACTTTTAGAATGATGAAAATTTATGTATGGTTGATATTTTGTTTTGGCAAAAGATGATGCTTATCCTATAAAAACTTATGAGAGTTTTGAGGCTGATCCTATGGATAGTATTTTGTCATCTTTCTCCAAAGTTAAAGAAGATGAAAAATTGATTTTACAACTTTTAATTTCTCCTTTAAGTGAAAAGTGGCAGAAAAAATTGAGAAAAAAAGTAGAAAAGATTAAAAAATGATGATGATTTTTTAAAAAGTTATTTAGTTTTTCTTCTGATAAAAAAGAAAATAGTAGTGAAAATAAGGATTTTTCTTCTAAACAGATTCAAGATATAGAAAATAAAATAAATGATGAATGATTTGAAGTTGTAATTAGAGCATTTGCTACATCTATTGATCCTTCAAGACCTAAAAAATTAATTCAGGATTTAGAAAGAAGTTTTAGTCAATATAATTATATATGATTAAACAAATTTGTGTTTTTACCAGCAAAAAATTTGGTTAAATTTGCTAAAGATACTGCTCTTAGAGTTTTTACTAGACCTGTATTTACATTTAAGAATTTATTGTTTTTTATAAATAGTCAAATTTTAAATATAAAAGAAGTTTCATCTATTTATCATTTTCCCCATTCTAGATTTAATAAAAATCCTCGTATTTTGTGGCAAAAGTTTAAGATTGTCCCTGCACCAGATGACCTACCTAAACAATGAATATTGCTTTGATATAATCTCTATGCGTGAGTTAAGAAACCTATATATTTAGCTCCTAATGACAGATTTAGACATTTTTATATAATTTGACAGACAGGTACTGGTAAATCTACTATGCTTTTAGTTCAGGCTAAACAAGATTTACTGCAATGAAGATGATTTTGTTTGATAGATCCACACGGGGATCTTTGTGAATTTCTTTTACAATATTATCCTAAAGAAAGAATTGATGATCTTATTTATTTTGATGCTTGAGATACAGAATATCCAATATGATTTAATGTTTTAGAGGCTGAAACAGAAGAGGAGAGAGATATTGTTACTAATGATCTTGTAGAAATGTTTATTCAAATGTATTGACCTGAAATTTTCTGACCTCGTATTCAAGATTATTTTAGAAATGGCGTTTTGACATTAATGGAACAACCAGAAGGATGAACTCTTGTAGAAATAGTTAGACTTTTTACAGATGAAGCTTTTCAAAGATTAAAATTAAAAAATGTTAAAAATCCAGTAGTTAGAGCATGGTGGGAAAAAACATTTGCTGCTATGTGAGAAAGAGAAAAACAAGAGATGATACCATACTTTCAGTCTAAATTTTGACCTTTTACAACTACTCCTATAATTAGAAATATTATATGACAACCTAAATCATCATTTGATATTTATCAGGCAATGCAGGAGTGAAAGGTAATTTTGTTAAATCTTTCAAAAGGTAGAATGTGAGAATTAAACTCTAAACTTTTAGGATCTATGATGGTTACTCATATTAAATTAGCTGCATTGCGTAGAGCACAAATTCCAGAAAATGAAAGAACACCATTTTTCTTATATATAGATGAATTCCAAAATTATATTAATCCATCTATTGAAACAATTTTATCTGAAGCAAGAAAATATAGATTAGGACTTATTATTGCCCATCAATATATTGATCAGTTAGTTCAAGAGAGTCTTTGATGAAAAACTGATCTTAGACCTGCTATTTTTGGTAATGTTGGTAGTATGATGGCATATCGTGTAGGTCCTGAAGATGCTGAATTTTTAGAAAAACAATTTGCACCAGATTTTTCAAAGACAGATCTTATAAATATGGATAGATTTAAATGAGTAATAAAATTGTCAGTTAATACTTCTCCTACTAGACCATTTAGTATTTCTGTATTAAACCCATATGAAAAACCTTTAAATAGTCCAGAAAAAGTAAAAATTATAAAAGAAATTAGTAGATTGAAGTGGGGTAGAAAGAAAGATTTGGTAGAAAAGGAAATTTATTATAGAGTT